>DATNJE010000107.1:0-2613 GCA_035604095.1 Terriglobales bacterium | reverse complement strand
TGGAACTCCGGCAGCGTGTAAATGCGCGCCGGCCACGTTTCGCGTGGAGGCAGATATTCCGCCATAAGATGTCCCTCCTTGGTTATCGCGCCACGGCCTTGGCGGGGGTTCCGCACTCGGCGAGCAGGTCCTCGAGCGCCTGCTCCACACGAATGGTCCCGCGCTTCTGGTCGGTGCGGGGGAACGCCATCGTCGGATAGCGGTCGCCCTCGAACACCAGCAGCGCCGGGACCGTAGTCCCGAAGTCCGGAACCAGAGCGCCCTTGAAGCCAAACACCGGGCGCACCGATGCATCCGGGCCGCTCACCGACTTGTGATAAATCGGGAACGGATCCTTGACGCCGGCCATATCAACCGCCTTGGCCTCGACCCCGCCGGCCTGCAACTTCTTCACCAGGTCCAGCGCGCGATTATTGTCGCAGGGGAAGGTCTCGCCGGGCTTCTGGGCAGTCGAGTAGTAGAACTCGACGCGCTTTGGCCCTTTGGCGGCGGCCGCCGCGACCGCGGCCTTGGCCGCCATCGGGTCGGGCGGCACGTACTTCTGGCCGCTCTCCTCGAACACATCGCATTCGGTCCAGCCCTGAAGGGTGATGGCTAGGGTAAACGGCCATTCGCGCTTCATGCATTTTCCCAGGTACGCCTTCTGGATGTTGGAATCCAATGCCGGGCGCATGTGCTTGCAATGGACGCACAGGCAGTTCGCGTTGTAGTGGGCCATATTGCCTCCAGTCTTAATGAGCTCCGGCAACCATGAACTTCGCCGTGCTGCCGATGAGTTCGTCCTTCTTCAAGGGATGACCGCTGATGGGGTTGCCACGCACGTTCTTGCTCATGGCGATGGGCTTGCACACCGAATCCTTGCGCGCGCGGGGCGCCGGGCGGGTCAGCCCCGGTCCGTCGATCCCGCTGTAATCCTGCTTCTCGGCGAAGCCAGGCAGCAGGTCCACGTTGCCGCTGGCCGCCTCGGGGCCGGCGACACAAGCGCCGTTCGAGGTCTGCAGGCGGTACACGGTGGCGCAGCCGGCGCACTTGGTCGTCCCTTTGAAATTCCAGAAGGGATAAGGATCGAGGAAATTCTTGGTCTTGCACTTCGGACATGTGAGCAGCATAGTTGGTCTCCTAGATGCACTCCTGTTCTTCCAGGCGCTTGATCTCTTCCGCGCTCAAGCCGGCCAGTTTGCCAAGGACGTACTCGTTGTCGGCGCCCACCGGTTTCAGGGCCCACTTCAGGCGCGCCGGGGTGTGCGACAAGTGGTAGGCCGGCCCCTGGTGCAGCAGCTCGCCGTAGGTAGGATCGTCGAGCCAGCGCACCGCGCCGCGCTGCTGGAAGTGGGGCTGGTTGGCGACCTCCTTGGAGTTCCAGACCGGCTGGTTGATGATGTTGGCGGCGTCCAGGATCTGCGCCACCTGTTCCTTGGTCTTGTCCGCCGCCCACTTCTCCAGGGCGGGATAGATTTCCATCTGGCTCTGGGCCTTGATGCGGACGTCGGCTTTGGCGTACTTGGTGGCCAGGCTGCTATCCCCGATGGTGTGGCAGAGGCGGGCGAAGTCCTGATCCGTGTACGCGCTGATCATGATGTAGCCTTCTTCGGCTTCCTGCGGGTTTTCGGACTTGGGATACGAAGACTTGCCGCACATGATGATGCCGTGCACGCAGAGCTGTGTGTCCCAGTTGCCCCAGCGCTCGCGGGTAATGCCGTGACGACCGTAGAGGGGGAGAGCGTACTCCAGTTGACGGGTGACGCCATGCACTTGGGAGTACTCGGTGAAGGTGCCCTCCCCGGAGATCTTGTCGCGGTAGTACAGCGCCGCCAGGATCTGCGTGGCACCCATCATGCCGCCCCAGTAATCGGCCAGCCAGATGGTGTGCTTGGCGGGCGCGCCGCCAAAGATCTCCTGCTTGCCGGTCATGCCGAAGTTGCCGCCCTGTGACTGTCCCAGGATGTCATAGGAAGCGCGCACGCGCCCCGGTCCCCAGCCCCCGAAACCGCCCAGCCAGCAGTACACCAGCCGGGGATTGATCTCTTTGAGCTGCCGGTATCCGATTCCCCAGCGGTCGAACGTGCCCGGCCGATAGTTCTCGACGAACACGTCAGACTTGGCTGCCAGCTTCTTGAGAATCGCTTGCGCCTCGGGGCGGTGGAAATCGAGCGACATGAAGTACTCGTTCGGATTCGCACCCACAAACCCCAAGCCGGTCCCGCGCTCCGGAACCCATCGGGAAAGAGGATAGAGGAAGGGTTCGTTGAAGGGGGTGGTGTGGCGCATCGCTTCGCCGCGCCGTGGGGCCTCGATCTTGATCACTTCAGCGCCGAGCTCAGCCAGGTAGGAAGCGCAGGAGGGACCAAGGATATACTGCGTGCACGACAGGACGCGGTACCCCTTCAGGGCTTCAGGCTTGGTGAATTCCTTCTTGGGGTTGAACGTCTCCTGGCAAAACTCCTCGAAGCTCTGTCCATTCTTGGTTGCAGTCGTTGCCATGAATTTCCTCCTGCGTCAGATTACCTTGGCCTGCTGGAGCCGGGCGAAATCATCGCGGGTGAAGCCCAGCAGCCGGCGATAGATATCCTGGTTGTCGTAGCCGGTGGGACGGCCCAGCCACTTCAGGCGGCC
>DATNJE010000106.1:0-3154 GCA_035604095.1 Terriglobales bacterium | reverse complement strand
GCGCCGCGCTACGATGCCCGCTGCTATCCCCACTTCAACCTGGGAAGAGTATACGAGCACCAGCGGGAATGGCGGAAAGCCAAAGCGTGTTACGCCCGCGCCATCGAGCTGAACCGGCAGTACCGGCTGGCCTGGGCGGCGCTGAGAAGGTTGCAGGCGATGTGGAACTAAGGCGGCTTTTGGCTCTTAGCTCTGTTAGCTAAGCGCCAACAGCCAAAAGCTAAGAGCGGTTCTCTCAGACGCGCCCCGCTATCCAGTCTCCCGCTTCGCGCGTGCCCAGCGTTCCGCCGATGTCCTGCGTGGTCTTCTTCTGGCGAACGGACTCCAGCACGGCGGCGTTGATGCGCTCGGCCTCGGCGTTCAAGCCCAGGAACTCCAGCATCATGGCGGCGCTGAGGATAGCTCCCACGGGGTTGGCGATGTTCTTGCCCGCAAACGGCGGCGCCGAGCCATGCACCGGCTCGAACAGCGACGTGCGCCCGGGATGAATGTTCCCGCTGGGGGCAACGCCGAGTCCTCCCTGCAACGCCGCGGCCAGGTCGGTGATGATGTCGCCGAACATGTTGTTGGTGACGATCACGTCGAACTGCCGCGGCTCGCGGACCATGTGCAGGCAGAACGCGTCCACGAACATGTGCTGGCGCTCGATGCCCGGGTACTCCTCGCCGACCTGCTTGAAGACGCGCTGCCAGAGCCCGCCGGCATAGGTCATGACGTTGGACTTGTCGGCCATCAGCACCTTCTTGCGGCGCTGTTTCTTGGCCAGCTCGAAGGCGAAACGGATGATACGTTCTACCCCCTTGCGGGTGTTGATGTCCTCCTGGGTAGCGACCTCGTCGGGCGTGCCCGGCTTGAAGACCCCGCCCATATCCATGTAAACGCCCTCGGTGTTCTCACGGACGATGACGAAATCGACGTCGGCCGGCTCGACGTTCTTCAGCGGGCAGAGCGACGCGCCGAGCAGCTTCACGGGACGCACGTTGGCGTAGAGATCCATCTTGAAGCGCATGCCCAGCAGGATCTCCTTGGCGTGGATGTTCGAGGGCACGCGGGGATCGCCCAGGGCGCCGAACAGGATGGCGTCGAAATCGCGCGCCAGCATGGTGAAGCCGTCGGCAGGGATGGTAGTGCCGTCCTGGAGATAGCGGTCGGCGCTCCAGTCGAAGGGCGTGAGTGCGAGCGGCGCGCCGGTGGCGCCCAGCACCTTGACGGCTTCCGCGGTGACTTCTTTGCCGATGCCGTCGCCGGGAACGACGGCAATCTTCTTTTTCGCAGCCACGGCGCAGAACCATAGCAGGTTCGCCTCCGGAGTTTCCAGCTTTCGTTGGGGCACCTCGAATGCCTGGCATTCGCTATAATCAAACTCCTGAGATGAGTGCAACCTCGCTGAACCACAAGCTCCCGGCAGCGGGCCGCCTGGTCGAATACTGCGGCGCGCAGACCCCGGCCCTGTTCTCTTCCCCGCAGGAAGAGCTGGCCGCACTGCGCACTGGCTGCGGAATCTTTGACCTGGGGTGGCGCGCGAAAATGGTGGTCACCGGCCGTGACCGTACGCGCTGGCTGAACGGCATGGTCAGCAATAACATCCGCGATCTGGCGCCCGCGCACGGCGTGTACAGCTTCCTGCTGAACCCGCAGGGTCACATCCTGGGCGACATGTACGTCTTCAACCGCGGCGAGTCGTTCCTGATCGACACCGACCGCGCGCAGGCAGGAAAGCTGGCGCAGCTTCTGAAGAAGTACATCATCATGGACCAGGTAGTGCTCTCCGAAGCCGGAGAAGGCGTGATCACGGCTTTGGGTCTGGAGGGGCCGAATTCCAAAGACGTGCTGGCGCGGGTCGGCTTCGAGCCCGGCGAACTGCAGCCGCTCGAGGTCGAAGACCGGATGTGGCATGATGTTGCGCTCTCGCTGGTCCGCACCTTGCAGGGCGGTTTTATGATCTGGCTGTCGCCGGAGAACGCAGGCGGAATGTGGGAAGCGCTGGCCGCGGCGGGCGCAACTCCGGTGGGCGCCGAGGCGCTGGAAATGTGGCGGATCGCGGTCGGCATCCCGCGCTACGGCATCGATATCCGCGAGCGCGACCTGCCCCAGGAAACCAGCCAGGAGCAGGCGCTTAGTTTTACCAAGGGTTGTTACATCGGGCAGGAGATCGTGGAGCGGATCCGATCGCGCGGCGGCGTGCACCGCCGCTTTACCGGCTTCAGCTTCGATGGGCAGGCGCCGCCGGCGGGCGCCAAGATCGAGCGCGAAGGGCGCGAACTGGGGGAGATCACCAGCGTGGCGCTGCTGCCTTCGGGCCGGGCCGTGGGATTGGGATATCTGAGGCGCGAGGCCGGCGGACCGGGTACGGCGATCGAGGTCGGCGGAGTGCAGGCCACGGTCGCGGAGCTGCCCTTCAACATCTGACAACTGGCAACTGTTTTCCCATGGCAGATAAGAAGAGCGAATTCGTAGTCACCGACAAGCGGAAGTTTACTTCCGAAGGCGAACTGCGTCCGGAGACGCAGGGCGAGGAGCGGCCAGCGCCGAAGCCACCCGAACCACCAGCAGCGGCTGTTTCCAAGAAAGAAGCCGCCCCTCCGCCCGCGGACCAGCCCGCCGTGCCACCGGCGCCGTCAGCGGCCGAGCAGCAGGCGCAGGACAACGCTTACCGCGACTCCGGCAAGCAGTTCGAGCGGGCCGCCTTCCGCGGGCGCACGCCCCAGGACTACGAGATGAACTTCGAGCGCCTGGTGGCCTCTCTCTACATGACCGCCATGATGCAGATGGGGCTGGTGCACGAAGAAGGACAGCAACCCGTAGCCGACCTGCTGGGCGCCAAGCAGACCATCGACACCCTGGGGCTGCTGCAGGAAAAAACCAAGGGCAATCTCACCGACCAGGAGCAGCACCTGCTGCAGAACTGCCTCTACGAGCTGCGCATGGGCTTTGTGGAGCTGACTAACGCGCTGGCGCGGCAGGCTCCGCCCGACCTGTCGGCGCCCGGCGGCAAGCCAAAATGAAAGCCGTACTGACCGTGCTGGGCAGCGGCACTTCCATGGGGGTGCCGACCATCGGCTGCACCTGCGCGGTGTGCAGCTCGCCGGACCCGCATGACCGCCGCACCCGTCCCTCGGTGCTGGTCGAGTACGAAGGCCACGCCGTGCTCATC
>DATNJE010000105.1:0-8395 GCA_035604095.1 Terriglobales bacterium | reverse complement strand
TCTCAAGGGCCCCGGGCGTGAGGTCAAGCTCGACGTCCTCAACCGCTTCGATCTCCTGCTCGAACTTCTTGCCCAACTCGGAGGAAGGCAGCTTGGGCTGCCCCTCGAGCACGTCAATTCCTTGCGTGCCGATGGTGGTGAGCAGGTCGTCCAAGTCCTCGGGCGAGTGGACGTCGTGCGGAATGAGGTCGTTCACCTCGCTGTAGGTGAGATACCCCTTCTCCTTACCCGCATCGATAAGCTTTTTAATGTCGTCGTATTTATCTTCTAGAGCCAATGCAATCCCTCGTCAGCGACTTCCGTGCGTGGAAGCACACCTCTGCACCATGTTTTGTGCGGCAGGAAGAAGTTCGTGGAAATCATCAGTAGTGAAACCCTTTAATGTTAGCACAATCGGACATTACTCTGAGATAACCGTTGAATGCTGCCGCAGATTCCCCCAGGGACAGGCACTTAAACTTTAGATGATTCAATCACTTAGATGGTTTCAGTGTACTTTGGAAAAAATGTGCCGGCTAGTCCCTGAATCCCTCAACTCCGCCAGGGCATGGTCGATCTCGAGTTTTTCCTGCACCAAATCGGCCAAGGCGGTGGCGTCGCCGCGCCGCTCGGCGTCGAGAATCCGGACCTTTACCTGTTGCCGCTGGCGCTCGAGCTGCCGGCGGCGAAGCGCGGCAAACGCGCCCTCGAGCAACTCCAGCGTCAGGGGCTCGTCCTCACGGAGGAGGATGGCCGCCAGCGTCCGCTGGTCGGAGTCCGAGAGCGGCAGCGACATTGGGTCGGTCAGTTCGGGGGCGTCCAACAGGGTCTGGAGCAAGGACTCGGTCGCCAGACCGATATGCAATGGCTCAGTCCCGAGGGTGTACTGGGCCTGGCGGCGCAGGTCGGGCAGGTGATCTTCGCCAGAACGGTCGGAGATCCCCGCCTCGCCGTTCATCTCCCCGCCCGAGGCCAGCGCCCGGATCACGATCCGCTCGGCGTCGGTAATCTGTGCCTCGCCCACGGCCTTGACGCTCGCGGAGCGGGTGGCAGCCGCATGCTTCAACTCCTGGCGCAGCACGGCCGAATCGATACCGAGCTTCTGGGCGATGTCGGCAGCCAACTCGTCGCGGGCAATGCGGTGCGGCACCTGCTGCAAGTGCGGCAGAAGATAGTTGACCGCTCGCACTTTGCCCTCGGCGGAGCGCACCGGGAACTGCATCCGCGCGCGCTCGATCAGGTAGTCAAAGTACCGCTGTGAGCCTCCCAGCACCTTCTTGTATGCGTCGGCGCCTTTGCGGCGGATGAACAGGTCGGGATCGAAGCCGGCGTCGAGCGTGAGCACGCGAATCTCGAAGTCCTCGGCCACCAGCATCCCCAGCGAGCGTTCCGCGGCAGCGATGCCGGCGGTGTCAGGATCGAAGTTCACCACGATCTTCTTGGCGTAGCGCGCGAGCAGGCGAACCTGAGCTTCGGTAAACGCTGTCCCCGAGCTCGCGATCACGTTGCGGAATCCAGCCATGAAGACCGAGATGCAGTCCATCTGGCCTTCCACCAGGATCACATAGCCGAGTGCGCGGATGGCTTCGCGGGCGCGGTCGAGGTTGTAGAGCACGCGCGACTTGGAATAGATGGCCGTCTCCGGCGAATTCAGGTACTTCGGCCCGGCTTTGTCGCCGGTCTCCAGCGTCCGTCCGGTGAAGGCGATCACTTTGCCGGATTCGTTGGTGATGGGAAACATCACCCGGTTGCGGAACTTGGAGTAGATGGTCGTCGATAATTTTGAGTTGTCACCCTGAGCGAGCGCGCCCGGTTCTGGCGCGCGAGTCGAAGGGCCCCTACCTTCCTCCTGCTGCTTCCAGGAAAACAGTCCGGAGACCTTCAAGGTCTCTTCATCGGCCGCGCCTTTCAGGCGGTCACGCAAGATGAAGCCCGAATCCGGCGCGAAGCCGATGCGGAAGGTCTTGATCGCTTCTTCCGTGAGTCCACGCCCAGCAAGGTATTCGCGCGCCCGGGCGCCCTCGGGACGCCGCAACTGCTCCTCGAAGAACCCGCAGGCGCGCTCGTTCAGGTCTACCAGCACACCGCGGAGCTTCGCCTCAATCGCTTCGCCTTCGCTGGCGTACGTCTGCTTCGGCAGCGGGATACCGACCTTCTGCGCCACCAGCCGTACGGCCTCGGGAAAGGTAATGTTCTCGATCTTCTGCACGAAGCCGAGCACATCCCCGGAGGCCCCGCACCCAAAGCAGTGATAGAACTGCCGCGTCGCGTGCACCGAGAACGACGGCGTCTTCTCGCTGTGGAAGGGGCAAAGGCCGGAGAAATTCTGCGCGCCGGCTTTCTTCAGCTTGACATAGTCGCCAATGATGCGAACGATATCCGCCTGTTGTTTGACCGTGTATGCGAAGTCGCCGGGGTTGGCCATGGCTTGGAGCGGAGACAGGAGTCCCGTGGGGATTCTCGACCAAGGATCACCAGAGCGGAATTGAAATCATTGTAACGGATGTGGAAATACTGTGGGAATCGTCACTCTGACGTGGATCAGTGAGGAAAAAAGAATGAACCGCCGAGACGCCAAGAAACGCAGAGTCATAATTGGTATCGAGTTCTCGGCGTGTTCGGCGTCTCGGAGGTGATCCCGTGCTAGGCCACCTTCGCCTGCTGCTTCAGCCGCTCGATCTGCCCGGCGTGATTGGGATCGTGAACGAACAGCATCCCGACCAGTTCTTCGAGGGTGACCTTCCGGCCTTTTTCGGGGTGGAAAGCTCCCTTCTGCAGGTCGGCGGGCCGCAGCCGCCGCAACAGGCGGACATTGGCGCGGCGCGCAGACTGAAACGCGGCCAGGAAGTCGGGCGCTGCCCCTTCCAGGTAGCCAAGATTGCGGGCCCAATCGTTCTGATCGATGGGAGCGATGGCGGGTTCGCGGTCGGCCATCATCTGACGCATGCGGTAGCCGTAGAGGACCTCGATGTCGGCGAGGTGCCCGAGGATCTCGAGGATGCACCATTTGTCGGGTGCAGGCTTGTAGCGCAGCGTGCGGTCATCCACGCCCGTTGCCGCCGCAGCAACCAGCGCCGGGCCGCGCTCGATGGCATCAATCTTCTCGCGGAGTTCGTGGTCGGTCATCGGTTTCTCTTCACACTCTAAGTTCCACTACCGTTGCCCCGGCTCCGCCCTCATTCTGCGGAGGCTCCGAAATCGAGGCCACGTGCGGATGTTTCTCCAGGTACTGCCGCAGCGCTTTGCGCAGGATACCCATGCCGCTGCCGTGAACGATTCGGACGCGTCCGAGGCCGGCAAGGAAAGCACGGTCCAGAAATTTTTCGACGCGCGCCGTGGCTTCGTCCACGTTCTTGCCGATGACGTTGATCTCGGTGGGCGCGCTGGCGTTATCGGCCACAGAAACCAAAATCCCCTGGGCGCGGGCGGCGCGCAGCGGCGAGTCCGACGCGCGAATGACGACCTCGGCGATGTCGTCTCGGCCAACCTTCATCTTCATGGCGCCCATCTCGACTTCGAAGGTCTGATCGTCCACGCGGCGCTTGATGACGGCGTTGCGACCGAGCGACTTCAGCTTGACCGTATCGCCCTCGGAGACGTGCTTCACCTCGCCGGGGCGGGCGTTGGGGTCACCGCGATCGGCGCCGGTGGCGTGGGAAACGACGGCAGAGTCGAACTGGTCCTTGAACTCGCGGCGCAGGCGGGAGATGCGGCGCTCGGCGTCCTTTGAGAGCTTGAGTGCCTGCGCCCGGTCCTGGATGGCGTTCACGGTCTCGCGCGCGTGGTATTCGAAGTCGCGGAAAACGGCATCCAGCTTCTTCTCCATTTCGCGCACACGCTGCCGCTGCTCCTTCAATCCCTCGGCTTCCAGGCGCTGGTGCTCGCGCGCCAGTTCCTGCTCGCGCTGCTGGAGCCGGTGCCGCTCCTGCTCGGCCTGGCGCAGTTCGGCGTGCAGGCGGTCGAGGAAAAGGGCGATGTCCTGGGCCTGCGAGCCGAGCGAGGCGCGGGCCGCCGAGATGATGCCGGGATCCAGGCCGAGGCGCTGCGCAATGTTGATGCCGGCCGACGCGCCGGGCACGCCCAGCTTCAGTTCATACGTGGGCTGGAGTGTCGCCTCATCGAAGCCAACGGCAGCGTTGAGCACGCCGGGAGTGTTCGTGGCATATACCTTCAGCGAAGTGTGATGAGTGGAGATGATGCTGGTAGCGCCGATCTGGCGGAAATGTTCGGCGATGGCTACGGCCAGGGCCGCGCCTTCTGCCGGGTCGGTGGCGGAGCCGAGCTCGTCCAGCAGCACCAGCGACTGCGGCGTCGCCGTGCGGGAGATGAAATCGATGTTGGTGACGTGCGCGGAAAATGTCGAGAGGTTCTGCTCGATGGACTGGTAATCGCCGATGTCGGCGAGCACGGCATCGAACACCGGAAGCTCGGCGCGCTCGGCAGGGATCGGGATTCCGGATTGCGCCATCAGCACCAGCAGGCCGATGGTCTTGAGCGCGACAGTTTTGCCGCCGGTATTGGGGCCGCTGATGACGAGCTGATGGTTGGGCGGCTCGAGCTCGACCGTGATGGGCACAATGTTCCCGCTGCGCGCCTTCAGAGTGCGCTCAAGCGCCGGATGTCGGGCGTTGCGGAGGATCAGCCTGGCTGACTCCACCAACTTCGGCGCGGTGCAGTCGTAATCCGCAGCAAACCGCCCCTTAGCGAATTGCAACTCCAGTTCGGCCAGCACGCCGGTCGCAGCGAGAATGGCAGCCGCCTGCTCGCGGATGCGCGCGGTCATCTCCAACAGGATGCGATGAATCTCCGCCTGCTCCTCCTCCAGCATCCGCACTAGCTCGTTGTTCTGCTCGATGGTCTCCAGCGGCTCGACGAACACCGTTTGGCCGCTGGAACTCGCTCCGTGGACCACTCCCAGCACGCGGCGTTTCTGCTCGATCTTTACCGGGATGACAAAGCGCTCGCCGCGGATGGTAATGAGCTCGTCCTGCACCGCGCCGCCCTCGGCCAGCCGCCGCAGGTAGGCGCGCAGCGATTCCTGGATCTGCCGCTTCTGCCGCTCGATCTCGCGGCGGATGCGCGCCAGCTCGGGCGAGGCGCGGTCGTCGAGCGTGCCGTCCGGCAGAATCTTGTTGCGGAAGAAGCGCAATAACTCAGTGAAGTCGGCCAGCGCGGAGGAGATTTCGGCGACCGCCGCGAACTCCAGCTTCATCTGCGACGGTGGCTGCTGCGCGATGTGCCGCCACTCATCGGCGCGGCCCACCACCAGGACGATGTCGCGGATCTCGGCGGTATCGAGCGCCGCCCCCTCGATGTGCGCCTTTTCTACCAGCGCCGTGGGGTCCAGCAGGCCGGAGAACTCGAAGCGCGCGCCCACACGCAGATACTCGCGAATCTCCGCGGTGAGCTGCTGCTGGCGCTCGATCCAGGCGCCGTCTCCCGAGGGCGCAAGCGCGGCAATCTTCGCCTGGCCGAGCGGGGAGAATGCATAGGCGCGGAGAATCTCCCGCATCGAGTCGAACTCAAGGGCGCGGGCGCTGGTGTGGGCCATGGGCATGGAGACGCACCATGTTACCCGAACAGGATCGCCATCCCGAGTGCTAGAATTTACCTGTTATGAGCTTTCCTACGACCCGCATGAGAAGGCTCCGGCGCTCGGAGCAGATGCGTAATTTCGTACGCGAGACGCGGCTCACGCCCGACTCGTTCGTTTACCCGATGTTCGTTTGCCCTGGCGAGGGCGTGCGCAAGGAAGTGGGCTCCATGCCCGGCGTGTGCAACCTCTCCGTGGACGAGGCAGTGAAGGAAGCACGCGAACTCCATTCGCTCGGCGTACCCTCCACCATGCTGTTTGGCCTGCCGGAGTCGAAGGATGAAGTCGCGAGCGGCGCTTGGGCGGACGACGGCATCGTACAGCGTGCCACGCGCGCCATCAAGAGCGAGGTCCCGGAGCTGCTGGTGATGGGCGACGTTTGCCTGTGCGAGTACATGTCGCACGGACATTGCGGGATCGTGCGCCAGACCACATCGCCGCGGTCGCTCGGCGCACGGGCTGCAACCAAGGCGGTAGTCGTCACAAAGAAGGATCTGCCACAAGCGATTCACAAGTTGGCAACCTTAGCAGCAGGCGAGTACGAGATCGTCAACGATGCCACGCTGGATCTCCTGGTCAAGACCGCGGTCTCGCAGGCGCGCGCCGGCATGGACATCATCGCGCCTTCGGACATGATGGATGGGCGCGTCGCCGCCATCCGCAAGGGGCTCGACGAGGCCGGGTTCATCAACATCCCCATCCTTTCTTATGCGGCAAAGTTCGCATCGGCGTTCTACGGGCCTTTCCGCGAAGCGGCGGATTCGGCGCCGCAGTTCGGCGATCGCCGCTCCTACCAGATGGACGGCGCCAACCTGCGCGAGGCTATGCGTGAGATCGAGCTCGACCTGGAAGAGGGCGCTGACATGATTATGGTCAAGCCCGCCATGCCTTACCTGGACGTGATCCACGCCGCGCACGAGCGCTTTGAAGTCCCGCTGGCCGCGTACCAGGTCTCGGGCGAGTACGCCATGATCATGGCCGCGGCGCGCAACGGCTGGATCGATCGTGAGCGCATCATGATGGAATCGCTGACCTCGATCCGGCGCGCCGGGGCGTCGATCATCCTGACCTACTTCTCCAAAGACGCAGCGCGCATTCTCGCGTAACCTCTTTCGCCGCGGATAAACGCGGACAAACGCGGATCGGAACAACTGAAGAACCTCTGCGTCCTCTGCGGTTTGTTTTTTTCCGCGTTCACCCGCGTGTATCCGCGGCGATGGAGTTTCTTGGCCTGTCGTACAATCATTGATTAGTTCACCCGTCGGAATGCGCACCAGAGGAGCACAACCTTGGCTGAGACCATCTACGACGTGGCCATCATCGGATCCGGGCCGAGCGGCTACACCGCCGCCATCCGTGCCGGACAACTGGGCCTGAAGCCCTGCCTGATCGAGAAGAACGAGAAGCTGGGCGGCACCTGCCTGCAGGTGGGCTGCATCCCCACCAAGGCGCTGCTGTTCAACGCCGAGATCTATGACCACATGAAGGCGGGCAAAGACTTTGGTATCGAGGGTCTGGACGGCGCCAAGCTGAACTGGACCACCATCCAGGACCGCAAGAACAAGATCGTCCAGAAGCACACCAAGGGCCTCGAATTCCTGATGCGCAAGAATAAGGTCGAGGTGGTGAAGGGATACGGCCGGCTGACGGGGCCGCGCAAAGACGGCGTGCTCACGGTTGAGGTGCAGGGTGGATCGAGCATCAGGGCAAAGAATGTGCTCCTCGCCACCGGCTCCGAAGCAAAGATGCTGCCGGGACTGGAGCCGGATGATCGCCTGCTAACCAACATCGAGATTCTCAGTCTCAAGGCAATCCCAAAATCGCTGGTGGTGGTGGGCGCCGGCGCCGTTGGAGTAGAGTTCGCATCGATCTACAAATCGTTCGACTGCGATGTGACCATTCTCGAAATGCTGCCGCGCCTGGTGCCGCTTGAGGACGAGGAGATCTCGAAGGAACTGATGCGCTCCTACAACAAGCGGGGCATCCAGTCATTCGTCGGGACCAAACTCGACAAAGTCGAGAAGACGAAGACTGGGATCGCGGCGACCTTTACCCCGCCTGACGGAAAGCAGCAGAAGCTCGAAGCCGAGAAGATCCTGATTGCCGTGGGCCGCGCTCCTCAGACGGCGAATGTCGGGTTGGAAAAGACGAAGATCAAGCCTGAGCGCGGGTTTGTCCATACCGATGGATGGATGGAGACGGAGGAGCCGGGCATCTATGCCGTCGGCGACATTATCGCCGGCTTCCCGCAGCTCGCCCACGTAGCGTTCATGCAGGGCATGGTGGCAGTGGCGCACATTGCCGGCAAACCAGCGCGGCCGCTCAACCGCAACCGGATCCCCAATTGCACCTACTGCGAACCGCAGATTTCGAGCGTCGGCATGACCGAGGCGGCAGCGCGGCAAGCCGGCCGCGAGGTAAAGATTGGCAAGTTTCCCTTCTCGGCGAATTCGAAGGCGAGCATCGTCGGCTCGCACGAAGGTTTTGTGAAAGTCGTGGCGGATGCAAAGTACGGCGAGGTGCTGGGCGTGCACATCATTGGCCCGCAGGCAACGGAGATGATTGCGGAAGCGGTCGTGGCCCTGGAGATGGAGGCTACGGTCGACGACCTGATGTTCACCATCCACCCGCACCCGACGCTCAGCGAAGCGATGTTCGACGGCATAGAGAGCGTTTACGGGCTGTCGATCAATATTTAGGTCGGCCACGGATTTACACGGATGAACCAGTTCTGATACGTTTCATCCGTGAGAATCCGTGGCGTTTTTCATGATCTCCGTCATCCAACTCGGCCGCGTCGACTACGCCACCGCCCTCAAGCTG
>DATNJE010000104.1:0-13034 GCA_035604095.1 Terriglobales bacterium | reverse complement strand
GGCCAGATTCTCTGCCATTTGGCCGACGCGGAGCTGGCGATCGGCTTCCGCACGCGGCAGGCGGCCGTGGAACCGAACCACCGCATACAGCCGTTCGATCAGGACCTGTGGGCGCGGAACTATGCGCGCCAAGATCCGGCGGCGGCGGCGAAGGCTGTCATCGCTTTGCGCGCGTGGAACCTCTCGTTCTGGCGGACGCTGGGTCCAGAAGATTTCGCGCGAATGGCATTTCATCCCGAGCGCGGAGATGAGTCCGTGGAGACGATCCTCAAGATGCTCGCCGGACACGACCTGAACCACCTGGCGCAGTTGGAGCAGATCCGCTAGGGTCGAGACTCGCGCTGCGCTGTCTCGGCTGCGGCGGAATCGGCGGGACCGACCGCGCGCGATATCGCCCACTCCACCAGCCACGGGAAGAGCTGGTAGAACTTGATGCTGATGTGGTGCTGCCAGGGCACGATCACTTCCCGCTTCTCCGGGCCGCAGGCCTTGACGACCGCGGCCGCGACGCGATCAGCGCTGATGCCAGGACGGCGGTTCGCGCCCCCGACGCGCAACCGCTCTTTGCCTTTCACGGCATTCTCGGTGAAGCTGGTGGCGATGGTGCCAGGACAGACGGTCATCACGTGCACGCCGCTCGATCGCAGTTCCATGCGTGCGCCCTTGCCGATGGCATTCATGGCAAATTTGGTTGCCGAATAGGCAGCCATGTAGGGCAGCGGGATGTGGCCGGCGACGCTGGAGACGTTGATGATCATGCCGCCCTCCTGGCGTCTCATCACCGGGATCACTGCCTGCATGCACTCGATGGCGCCGAACAGGTTGGCGTCGAACATGTTGCGGCAGGCTCGCATGTCCATGGCGGCGACCGAGTCCTGCAAGCTGAAGCCGGCGTTGTTGATCCAGATGTCCACACGGCCGAAGTTGTGCAGCGTGAGGCCGAGCAGGCGATCGATCTCCTCGCGGGTGCGGACGTCGCAGGCGATGGCCAGAGTGCGATCTGGCGCGCCCACGCGCGCGCGAGCTGCCTCCAATCGTGCTGGATCGCGCGACGACAGCACCACCTTGCAGTCCTCGCGCAGGAATGCCCGCGCCAGCGCCTCGCCGATGCCCATCGACGCGCCGGTGATCACCACCACTTTTCCCCGTGGGTCCATGCTGGTGCTTGTATTTGGTTGCGGCGGCGAAGTCAATAGCCGAGGCCGAGCAACCCGGGCCGAAATCCTGAGCGAAGCGAAGAACCTTCTAAGGATACAATCCCACGGATGAGCGCGCTGCTGCCACTGTTCCCGCTGGATGTGGTGCTCTTGCCGGGCACGCCGATCCCGCTGCACGTCTTCGAGCCGCGGTACAAGGAGATGGTCGGCGAATGCCTGGCACAGAAGACGGCGTTCGGCATCGTACGTGCCAAGGAAGACAGCATCGCCGAGATTGGCTGCACGGCCGAGATCCTGGAAGTCGCCAAGCGCTACGACGACGGGCGCATGGACATTGTCTGCGAAGGCCGCCGCCGCTTCGAGGTGATGGGACTGAACGAGGAGCGCGCGTTCCTGCAGGCGGAGGTCACCTACTTCGACGACGAGCCGGGACGCGCTCCGGCCGACCAGGTGGACGAAGCTCTGCAGCTCTACCGCGATCTGCTGCAACTGGTGGAGGCTGAGGCCGAGGCCCCCGAAGCTGGCACGCCCCAGCTTTCCTTCCAGCTCGCCGCTCCCATGCCGCTTGACCTCGATTTCAAGCAGACGCTTTTGGGCATGCGTTCGGAGCGGGAACGCATCGCCGCTGTCGTGGCCTACTTCACGGCCCTGCTGCCGCGCATGCGCCGCGCGGTCAAGGGTCGCCAAAAAGCCGGAGGGAACGGACACGCGATGTAGGTCGTTAGTCCTTGGTCGGTGGTCGCTCGCCGGAGACAGCGACCGACGCTGTTCTCCGCCACTCTCCCTCGAAAATCAGGGTTGCGGCGCGGCGTATAATCGAGTGAACTGAACAGGGGGCCTTATCCTCATGAATCTTCCGCGGACCCTCGGAGAACTCCGAGGCAGTGACTTTTCCGAAGAACGCCTGCGCCGACGCCGGGTCAAAGACGAAATGCGCGAGAACCTGATCTGCAAGCTGCGGCGGCGCGAAGCACTGTTCCCGGGCATCGTGGGCTACGACGACACGGTGGTGCCGCAGATCGTGAATGCCGTTCTGTCGCGGCACAATTTCATCCTGCTGGGCCTGCGCGGGCAGGCCAAGAGCCGCATCCTGCGGGCGCTCACCTCGCTCCTCGACCGGGCGCTGCCCTACCTCGAGGGCTGTGAGATCCACGACAATCCTTACGCTCCCATCTGCGGCCGTTGCCGTGAGCTGATCGAGGAGCGCGGCGATGAAACGCCCGTCGCCTATCTCTCGCCCGAGCACCGCTACGTGGAGAAGCTGGCCACGCCGGATGTGACTATCGCCGACCTCATCGGCGATATCGATCCCATCAAGGCCGCGCGCGGCGGACACCAGCTCTCGAACGAACTCACCGTCCACTACGGGCTGCTGCCGCGCGCCAACCGCGGCATCTTCGCCATCAACGAACTGCCCGACCTCGCCGGCAAGATCCAGGTGGGGCTGTTCAACATCATGCAAGAAGGCGACGTGCAGATTAAGGGCTACCCCATCCGCCTGGCGCTGGATGTCGCCCTGGTGTTCACCGCCAACCCCGAGGACTATACGGCACGCGGCAAGATCATCACACCGCTGAAAGACCGCATCGGCTCGGAGATCCGCACGCATTACCCCGCGACCGTGGATGAGGGCATGGCCATCACCGCGCAGGAAGCGTGGAGCCAGCGCGACGGCCAGAAGCTGGTGGTGGTGCCGAAATTCCTGCGCGAGGTGGTGGAGCGCATCGCCTTCGCCGCCCGCGACGACAAAAAGATCGACAAGCGCTCCGGCGTCAGCCAGCGCCTGCCCATCACCTGCATGGAAAACGTCATCTCCAATGCCGAGCGGCGTGCCATCCGCAACCAGGAGGAAACCATCGTGCCGCGCGTGGGCGACATCTACTCCGCCATGCCGGCGATTACCGGCAAGCTCGAGCTGGAATACGAGGGCGAGATGCGCGGCGCCGATTTCGTGGCCCGCGAACTCATCCGCTCCGCCGTCGCCAAGACCTTCGATAGCTACTTCGAAGGCGTGAACATGCAGCAGGTGGTGCAGTGGTTCGACCTCGGCGGCGAGATCAAGTTCGGCGAAGGCGCGCCCGTGGCGGAGTTAACCGAGGGGCTGAAGAAGATCCAGGGCTTGCTGGAGAAGCTGGAACAACTGGGCGTGAAGCCCAAGGACGCCGCCGAGCTGCAGGTCTCCGCGGCTGAATTTGTGCTGGAAGGCCTGCACGCCCACAAGCGCATTGGGCGCAGCGAAGAGCGCGTCTTCAGCGCCGGCGAGAAGCAGGTCCGGCGCGAACCCTCGTACAGCCGCGAGGAGCCTCCGGCACCCAGGCCGCCAAGACGGCCGTATAACTGATGTTCGGGCCGGTTTTGCCCGAACGTCATCCTGAGCGCGCCGCTTTTGCGCGCGAAGGATCTGATCATGAAGTTCATCAAGTACTCCAAATTCGTCGCCGATCCGGCTTCGCAGATGAGCATGGAAGACCTGCTGGAGGCGCTCTCCGACTTCCTGCTGCAGAGCGGGTTCCAGAATCAGTATGCGTTTTACGAAATGCCGGACGAGCAGACTCTCGATCAACTGCGGCAGGCGATCGAGGACGCGTTGATGAACGGCGATTTGCTCGACGAGCAGATGCAGCAGCAGCTCGAGCAGATGCGCAACGACGGCAGCCTCGAGCAACTCGTCCAGAAGCTGATCGAGCGTATGGAGCAGGAAAATTACATCTCCATCGACCAGCCACACGATCCCGCGAAGCAGTCGGTTGCGCCCGGCCAGACCGGCAAACCGCAGACGCAGGTCAAATTTGAGATCACCGACAAGAGCCTGGACTTCCTCGGCTTCAAGGCGCTGCGCGACCTGTTGGGCTCGCTGGGAAAATCGAGCTTCGGACGCCACGACACCCGCGATCTGGCCACCGGCATCGAGACCAGCGGCGCCGCCAAGCGCTACGAGTTTGGCGACACGCTGAATCTGGACATCACCGCAACCTTGTCCAGCGCCATCCAGCGTGAAGGGCTCACGCTGCCGCTGAACATCGAGTACTCCGACCTGCAGGTGCACCAGTGCGAGTACCAGTCGTCGTGCGCCACCGTGTTGATGCTCGACTGCTCGCACTCCATGATCCTCTACGGCGAAGACCGCTTCACGCCCGCCAAGAAAGTGGCGATGGCACTCTCGCACCTGATCCGCACGCAGTATCCCGGCGATTCGCTCTCGCTCATTCTTTTTCACGATTCGGCGGAAGAGGTTCCGCTGTCACAGTTGGCGCGGGTGAAGGTCGGGCCGTATTACACCAACACGCGCGAAGGCCTGCGCCTGGCACAGCGCATCCTGCAACGCCAGCGCAAGGACATGAAGCAGATCGTCATGATCACCGACGGCAAGCCTTCCGCGCTGACTCTCGAAGATGGCCGCATTTATAAGAACGCCTTCGGCCTCGATCCCCTGGTGGTGAGCCATACGCTGGAAGAAGTCTCGAAGTGCAAGCGCGCCGGAGTTCTTATCAACACCTTCATGCTGGCATCTGATTATGGCCTCGTGCAGTTCGTGCAGAAGGTCACCGAGATGTGCCGCGGCAAGGCGTACTTCACTACGCCGTACACGCTGGGCCAGTATCTTCTGATGGATTACATGAGCCGGAAGACCAAGACCATCCACTAAAGGCAGCCGTCAGCACGCAGCACTCTGCGACTGTCTCTACCGGAATCTCCGCGCTATCGCTGCGCGGCCTGCGCCTTCGCCTTCACTCTCTCGACAAACTTAGCGGCATTGATGAGGAAGCGCTCGTGAGTGCCTTTGCAGATGACATCCACGCCGTCGTTGGCCTCGATCTCGAACACCAGCCGCCGGCCGTCAACTTGGACTAACCTGACCTTGGCCCGCACTTCGAGACCGGGTGGTGTAGCGGCCGAATGGCTGAGGTTCACATGCGTGCCGACGCTCTGCTCGGCAGGCCAGTCGAGGTGCGGCAGGATGGCCAGCAGGCAGGCCCACTCCATCAATCCCACCATGAAGCCGGTGGCGAACACCCGCGGCATCACCTGAAACTCCGCCGCCTCGGGATAAAGATGGGGCACGGTCTTCGATTCGGGCACCCGGTACTTGAGTTCGTACTCAATGCCCGGCTTCAGAGAGTCCTTCATCCGCGTGCCTTCAGAGTCCCTCGGCTTTCTTCACCGCCAGTTCGGCGGCCTGGAATCCGATCTGGGAGTGAGTGCCGTCGCAGAACGGCTTGTTGACCGAGCCTCCGCAGCGGCACAGCGAGAACGCCGGCTTGCCGGTCAGGTCGTAGAGACCGCCTTCGGCATCGAGCAGGACGACTTCGCCTTCGGTGGTTTCAACCCGGAACGGACCATTCTTCCTGGCAGTGATTTTGACAGCCATCAGTTCGCCTCCTCGCAATCGGAAGCAGTTTAGATGTTGCGGGGGCGAGGGGGATACAAGAAAGCTGGCAGGCAGATTGCCGCCGTGGCAAGGCGTTTGGCAAACCCAGGTCCCGCGTTCGTCCGCAACAACGTGAAGCCGCGCGGCCATGAGTTCCAATCTTATGCCGTGCTCAGGCCGCGGGTTCCAGCCGCTGCCGTATGGACATTGCCAGTTGGTACACCGAGCGCAAGCGCGCCTGGGCCGCCGCCGGGACCGCCGGCACCTCCATCGCCAATTGCGAGGAGAGCAGGATTCCGGTCAGCGCTTCCGTCAACTGGCTGCGCAGGTTGGCTTCCGCTTCCCGCACGGCGCGAATGCGCTCGCCTTCGCGGCGCTGCAGGGCGGAGCGCACATCACGCAGCACGCGCTCCATACCGCAGATGGCGAAGTTGACGAACACCGGAATTGCGGTTTCCGCTTCGCTTAGCGCCACGTCAGCGGTGGCGGGATCGGCCTCCATCAGGTTCTGGTCGATGACCAGGGCCGAGCACTCCGTCGAGCGCAAAATGCGCGCCGCCAGCGCAAGCTTGGGACAAACCTGGGTACGCTCGTGGGTCGCCTGCTCGATGGCGGCCGCGCACTCTTGGGCACGGGTCGAAGATGTGATCAGCAGAATCATGCCTACTATTGGTGCAAGTGCTTGGCCAAGATCTCGGGTTGCAAAATCAAGAGCTTAGGGGGCCTGCAGTTTGCTCGTTTCCCATAACGAAACCGGCCGGGGGAACCCAGTTCAATCCTGGGAGGAGTATTCCTTCAACTTGCGGTACAGGGTGGTCTTGCCGATACCCAGCAGCTTGGCGGCCATCAGCTTGTCGCCCTGGAGCTGGTCGATGGTGCCCAGGATCGCCTGTTTCTCCATTTCGGCGATGGTAACGATCCGGTTCGGGGGCAGGCTGCCGGCGGCCGAGTGCAGTTGCGCATTCTGGATCCCGGTGGGCAGATCGGCCACCTGCATCAGGGGTCCGGAGCTCAGCGCGCAGGCGCGCTCCAGACAATTCTCCAGCTCGCGGACGTTGCCCGGCCAGTCGAAGGCCAGCATCAGCTTCATGGCTTCGTCGCTGATCGTGCGCTGTACCCCGCTCGAGCGCGCCAGCTTCTCTAGGAAATGGCTCACCAGCAGAGGGATGTCCTGCTTGCGCTCCCGCAGCGGCGGGATCCTCAGGGTGACCACATTGAGGCGGAAATAGAGGTCTTTGCGGAATTTGCCTTCCTGCACCGCCACCTCCAGGTCGCGGTTGGTGGCCGCCAGGATGCGCACGTTGATAGGCATGCTCTTGGTGGAACCCACCGGCCGAATCTCCTTCTCCTGGATGGCGCGCAGCAGCTTGGATTGCAGGTCCACCGGCAGCTCGGCGATCTCGTCCAGGAATACGGTGCCGCCCTGGGCAATGCTCAACAGTCCCTCTTTGGAGCGCACCGCACCGGTGAAGGCGCCGCGCACGTAGCCGAACAGCTCGCTCTCGATCAGGGTCGGCACCAGCGACCCGCAATCCACCGGGATGAAGGGCTGGTCGCGGAAAGGCCCGGTAAAATGGATGGCCCGCGCCACCAGTTCCTTGCCGGTGCCGCTTTCGCCCTGCACCAGCACGGGGTGGGCGCTGCGCGAAACCTTGGCGATCATCCGATACAGCTTCTCCATCTCCGGCGAGCGCCCGACGATCCCTCCGAACCCCTGCTTCGACTTGATCTTCTCGCGCAGCAGGCGGTTCTCGCTGGTCAGTTTCAGGTGCGTCGCCACCCGCTCCAGCAGCAGCCGCAGCTCTTCCAGGTTGAAGGGTTTGGTGACGTAGTCATAGGCGCCCAGCTTCATGGCGTGGACCGCCGACTGCACCGTGCCGTAGCCGGTGATGACGATGATCTCCGCCTCCGGCTTGCGGCTCTTGATCTGCTGCAGGATCTCCAGGCCGCTGGCCCCGCCCGGCAGCCGCATGTCCAGCAGCACCACGTCGATGTTCTGCGCCTCCAACACCCGGTAGGCGTGCTCCGCCTTCTCCGCCACGAAGGTGCTAAAGCCCAGCGACTGCGCCACTTCCCGGCAGCCGTCGCGCACCGAGCGCTCGTCATCGACGATGAGCAGGTTCAGCAGGTCGGCGCGCGCAGTTTCGCCCAGACTTGGCATGGAACTCACGGCTAACGAGGTCGTCATCTTAGTGTCCTTCCGCCGCCTCGGCTGTGACCGGCGTCACGGCGCTGGGGCCCGGCTTCTTCGGCGCCGCCGCCAGCAGTTCGCCCACCTTCGCCGCGATGGCAGCGGCGGTGAACGGCTTGGGGAAGAACGCCTTCCCCGCTTGCTCGAGCCGGCGCACGCGCACGTCATTGTGGTAGCCCGAGATGTACAGCACCCGCATGTCCGGCCGCGCCGGCCGCAGCTCGTCGGCCAGTTCGGGACCGCCCATGCCGGGCAGCACCAGGTCGGCGAGCATCAGGTCGATGGCGCCGCCATAAGCGCGGTCGATCAGCATGGCCTCGCGCGCATTGCGCGCCTGCAGCACGTGGTACCCATTGCCCGCCAGGATTTCGTGCAGCGAACGCCGCACCAGTTCCTCGTCTTCCACCACCAGAACGGTGCCGGACCCGGGGTCTCGCACTTGCTGCTGCGACGGCTGCGACGCCGTCTTGGCCTCACCCTCGACGCGCGGCAGGAAAATCTCCACCCGCGTGCCCCGTCCCGGTGCGCTCTCCAGCATGATTCGCCCGCCGCTCTGGCGCACGATCTCGCAGACGGTCGAGAGGCCCAGTCCGCTGCCCCGGCCCGGCGGCTTGGTGGTGAAGAAAGGCTCGAGGGCGTGCGCCCGGGTCTCCTCATCCATGCCGCAGCCGGTGTCGGAAACGGTTAACCGGACATACGGGCCCGGCCGCAGGTCCGCATACTGGCGGGCCGCGTCTTCGTCGGTCGCGAAGTTGGCAGTGGCAATGCGCAGCACGCCGCCCTCGGACATGGCATCGCGCCCGTTGACGGCGAGGTTCACCAGCATCCGTTCCATCTGGGTGCGGTCGGCGCATACCGCCGCCAGCCGCTCCCCGTAGCTGGTCTCCAGACTGCTGTTCTCGCCCAGCAGGCGGGTCAGCATATCACGCATGCTTTCCACTACCTCGTTTAACGACAGCAGCGTGGGCTCGAAGCTGCGCTGCCCTCCCAGGGCCGTCAGTTGCGACACCAGCGAGCGGCCGCGTTCGGCAGCCACGTTGACATGCTCCGCCTGGCTTCGCAACGGGCTCTCCGCCGGCAACTGGTTCAGCAGCAGCCCGGTGTAGATCAGGATGGCGGTCAGCAGGTTGTTGAAGTCGTGGGAAACGCTCGCCACCATCCGCCCCACCACCTCCATGCTGCGAGCTTCGCGCAATTGGTCTTCCAGGCGCTTGCGCTCGCCGATCTCGCGCAGCAGAGCGAATTGAAAGCTGCGTCCCTCCACCACCGGCCGGCGCAGGACGACTTCCACCGTCAGCCGCCGCCGCCCATCGCGATGCTGGCACACGCTCTCGTTGCGGACACCACTCTCGGCCAGCAAACGCGGCAGCTCGGGAAGCACTTCCTCCAACCGAAGTTCCAACAACTCTTCCGCGCGGTAGCCGAGCAGCGCGCCGGCGGCTTGATTCACATGGAGCAGGCAACCATTCCCGTCGGCCAGGAGCGCCGCTTCGGCGCACTGGTCCAACGCATTGCGCCACTTCGCCTGGCCACACCGGGCAGCGCTCGGACTGGGGGAGGATCTCCACTGCCCGGCCACCAAAGCATTCCCGTTTCCGTTTTGGTCGCGGGCGCAAGTGGCGGGAAAGACAGCTCGTTCCGAAATCGAACCGCACTTGCCGGCGAGGGGAAGTTCCCAATACGGGAAACACCCGGGCACATCCTAAGAATGTTTCCCATATAACCTATTTTTATATCAATCAATTACAGTATATTGTCAAAACTGGTCTATTTCCTGATTTGGGAAGAATCTTGAGCAGTGTGGAAAAACGGGAAACAATGCGCTGCCGGCTAAATGCTGGTTGCTGACTGTACCGTGCTGATTCCGCTAATTGCTCGCCCCACCGCCGGGAACACTGGAGCGCGCTGAATCTTCATTCAGGATGTGGTCTTTCTGGGTGACCACGCCGTCGAAGTCGGTGCGGGCGTAGAGGCGTCCGCCGCCGAGGCTGATGCCACGCAAGCGCGAGGTGGGCTCGCCGGTGCGGTGCCAGGTGCGGCCCAGGTCGGCGCTCTCGAAGGCGCCGCTGACGGTGGTGGCCAGCAGGCGGCGGTTGTCGCCGTCATACATCATGGAAGTAACGTCGAGGGCGTCGATGCCGCTGATGGCGTGCTCCCAGGTTTCGCCGCCGTCCCGGGAACCGTAAGCGCCGCCACGCGAGGCCAGCCAGATGCTCGCCTGCGATCCCAAGGCCACTCCCGTCAGGGGCGCGATGTTGTCGGGAAGATTGGGCGCATACCAGTGGCGGCCTCCGTCGCGGGAAACCACCAGGGTGGCGGGAGTGATGGCGACCACGATCTGTCCGGCAGCGTGCACGGCGACAAAATCCCGCTGCCCGAGAACAGCACCGCCGCGCCAGCTCTCGCCACCGTCCATGCTGGAGAACAGCCCCTGCGAGGTGGCAGCGAACCAGGTTTCCGGAGACACCTCCAGGTCCGCCACGCGCCCATTCAACTCGCCGCCCGCCGGCGGATCGTCGGGGTGGGGTTTCTCTCGCTTCCGACCGCGCGCGGCCGGCGCGGGCACGATCGCTCCGCCTGCCGCCGGAGCTTCTTGGGCAAGACTGTTCATGGCGCGCCAGGCTTTGTCCATCTGGCCCCAGGCGAAGACGCCGCGGTTGGTGCCGGCCAGCAGCGTGCCTTCTCCGGTCTGGCGCAGGCTGAAGATATCGTGTCCGGCGAGGCCGTCGTTCATCTGCGCCCAGTGTTCGCCGGCATCGTGGGAGACGAACAGCCCGCCGTATTCCTTGTCGTTCACCACGCCGGCATACAGCACGCTGGAATCGTTGCGGTCCACCAGGACGGCGGTCACCTGGCGGTGGGCGAAACCGCGGTTGGAGGCGAAGAAGGCGGCTCCTCCGTTCTCGCTGCGCAGCACGCCGCTGCGGTCGGTGGCCAGCAGCACGGTGCCGGGATGGCGCGCGTCCACCAGCACGTCGTTGACGATCACGCTGTCGGCGGTGACGCGGTGCCAGCTCTGCCCGGCATTGATGGTCGCCCACAAGCCCTCGGTGGTGCCGGCGTACACCATGTTGGGATCGAGCGGATGCTGGCTGAGCACGCGCGTCCGCCGCGCCGAGTGGGGAATGCCCTGCACTTTGCGGAAGTGCGCGCCCGCGTCCTCGCTCTTGTAGATCCCCGTGCAGGCGCTGGCGTAGAGCAGCCGCGAATCGCGCGGGTCGAGGATGATGGAGAACACGTCGGAATCGTCGACCACGCCTTCTTTGATGGAGGACCAAGTGAGGCCGCCATCGACGGTCTTCCACGGCAGGTGCCAGGTGCCGGCGTAGATGATCTCGGGGTAGTGCGGATCGATGGCCAGCGATTCGATGTTCTTGAGCTCAGGATGTCCCGGCGGCGAGATCCGCTCCCAGCTCTCGCCCGCATCGCGGCTGCGGAACACGCCATCGAGCGCGCCCGCCACCAGAATGCTGGGGTCCGAGGGCGCCAGCGCGAACGAGCGCACCGACTTGCCGTGCATGCCGGCAAGCGCGCGCCAAGTGCGGCCGTCGTCATCGCTGCGAAAGACGTCGCCGCCGTCGGTCTCGACGCTCCACGCGGCGGCGTAGACCGTCTCCGGATGAGCAGGGTTGAACACGATGTGATCGACGACGTAATGATCGCCGTCGCCCACCCGCGCCAGCCGCGACCAGGTGTATCCGCCGTCGTTCGAAACGAACAGTTGGCTGGAACTGGTGCCCAGCAGGATGCGGTCGGGATTGCGGGGATCGGCGGCCAGGCTGCGCGCGTCTCCGCCATCGGGACCGATAGGACGCCACGGCGCGGCCGGCGAGACCACCGCCGCGACTAGAACCATGCACCCGAGAAACGCTGCCTTACGGAGAGAACTTGGCATGAGGACCGCTGATCATCATACCAATACGAGGGTTACGGCGCACCGGGCGATCAAATTACGTCCGTAATGGAGGTTGCCGTCCCTGCGTCCTGCTTCCTACGGCCTGCCTCCTGCTTCCCGCCTCCTGCCTCCTGATCTTGGCAGTATTGACTCCAATGCCAACCCCACCCCCCTCCCCCCGTGTCTAATGGAATCATCGACTTACGCTCGGTGAACCGATGGCAACCGATGAAACAAAGGACTTACCCGCAAAAACCGATCCGCAAAGGAGTTAAGGTGCGGTCTTTGGGCTATCTTCGGCCAAATTGTCAAAGAACGGCGGTTCGGAAGTAGTTATCCTACAGATAACATTTTAACGTAGTATATAGCAATTGCATTCACGCGTCAATGAGAAACTGCACGAGAGCTCCGGGGGTTTCGCCTCCCGGGTTGCGACCATTCGGGCCGAAATGCTTTCGCCTTCTCTGTTGAGCTACGTTGCGTCTTTCCATTGGTGCGAGGCTGCTATCATTCCACGGGGTGTGAATCGGGGATGATTATGGGTGGCGACGCACATGATGCGCTTTTTTCGCCTGCGACGTTGATGCTGGGGAATATCCACTGGACGTTGCTGAGGGCCGCGAACCTCATGGATGCTCGCCGCTGGAACAAGGTGAGGACAGAGGGAAAAGGGTATTTCACCAGTGAGATGACGGATTTCGGCAAAGAAGTAGGACTGGATGAGATCAACTGGTGGGTGTTTAAGAAAGAGAGAGACGGATACTGATGAGCTGCGGGCAGAAACGAAACGCGCGCTGGAGTCTGTACAGGTGTTAAAGAAGGCCTCAGTCAAGCTCAGGGGCAGGCGTCCTGGGTCGTACGAGAATCTGCTTTCCACCTTGAGAGAGTTCGCGGAACAGCATGTTCGAGAAATCGAGTCGCTGTACGACTATCTGCGTTGGCTTGAAGCTCGCGATCCAATGGCGCCAAGAATTCTTTTTACGTACAGGGTGTGGGGCCCTACGAGAATGAGCGACCGCTGGGTTGAGATTGCCCCCGACTCGCCTACGATGCCAGCGGGTGAGCTGGCACGGATGTCGACAGAGATTGTTCTGGGAATACGGAAGGGCGGAATGAGAACGTATGACTACGCCTACAATGAAATTGGCTACGATATCTACAGTAGCATGGATCCCGAACAGCTTTCGGGCGATGCGACGATCGAAGTCCCGGAAGGTCACGTTCTGGCGAGGACTGCAAGGGCGGCTTACGAAGACTGTGCCATTTACTTTACGGAGGTCAGAGATTCGCTGAGGAACATTCTCATCGACATTGAGGGGTGTGAAGAGCAGCGAGAACTGATGCACAGCGACGCATTCTGGCGCGAGTTCATCTTGAAAGCGGTTCAGACAAAAAAGACCGAGACGCAGCTATGGGACTTCA
>DATNJE010000103.1:0-8388 GCA_035604095.1 Terriglobales bacterium | reverse complement strand
TGGTGTCGGCGGCGTGAACGATGTTTCCCGGATCAACCAGCCGCAATCCCACGCGGCCGGTGATGGGCGAAGTAATGTGACAATAGACCAGATTCAATTTTGCGCTGTCGATCTGGCCTTGATCGGTCTTGACCGTCCCTTCATCCTGAGTGACCGTCGCTTGCTGGGTCGCAAGTTGCTGCTCGGCGACGGCGTTCCGCTTGATCAGTTCCTGATAACGGGCCAGATCGATGCGCGCGTTCTCGAGCGCCGCCTGGTCTTTGATGAGTTGTCCCTGGGCTTGCGTCAACTGAACTTCAAAAGGGCGGGGGTCGATCTCCACCAGCGGGTCGCCCTGGCGCACCGTCTGGCCTTCCTTGTAGTAGATTTTCATCAGTTGGCCGTCGACCCGGCTCTTCACCGTCACGGTGTAAATCGGCGTCACCGCGCCCAGGCCGGTGTAATACACGCCGATGTCCCCCTTGTGAGCGGTCGCCGCCGTCACCGGCACGGCCGCCGGCCCTCGCGCAGCGCCGGCTTGCGACGCCGGGCTGCTCTGGTGGCCGCGCAGCAGGAAATAGAGAACCACCACGGCCAGCACAATGCCGGCGGTTAACCACAGCCAGCGCCGGTGCGGTCGGCGTTGCGCAGGGTGTTCCCCGGCCCCTTCGTTGGACAGGCGGGGAGGCTCTTCGTGTTGGGTAGGCGGAAAAGTAGGTTTGTTCATGAGTTTACGAAAACGCGTCCTGTCGGCGTGTGCTGAATGGTGCAGACCCCTCGGGCAATTTATGACACCGCACTTCGTTTGTGCAAGAGCCCGTGTCAGGACCACACGCCAAGAATCGACCGCCGCACCGGACGAGGCTGCTCATACGATGAGGCCCTTTCAGCAATGGAACCACAATTTTCCGTAAAGAACTGCAAAGATTCGGTCATTTTTTGTTGTTATCCTCGATGCGCAGGTCCCATTCCCGGTTGGCTGCCTCTTCATCGCGGCGCAGGACCAGCCTCGAGCCGATCCCGACCCGGCCATCGAGGACCAACTAAGCCCTTCCCTTTGTGCTAGATTGATAGGGTTGTGGGCGCGTAGCTCAGTTGGTAGAGCAATGCCCTTTTAAGGCATGGGTCGCAGGTTCGAGTCCTGCCGCGCTCACCAGGTCCCCCGCTGTGAATCTTCGCGAATGAGGTGGGTTGCACCATGAAGATCAAGCTCGCGCGTCTACTGGCAGCGGCAGTCGTTTTGCTCGCGCTCGCCTTTCCCGTAACCACGCCTGCCAACCCTCCCGAGCATCATCCTGAGATCCGGCAGGCGATCGCCGCACTCCGCCGGGCCAAGGAGCACATGGAGCATTCCGATCATGATTTCGGCGGCCACCGCGTAGAGGCCATTCGGGCCACGGACGAAGCCATACGCCAGCTTGAGGCTTGTTTGCAATACGACAGGCACTAGCGGGCGGCCGTTTCGCTGCGGAGGGGCAAGTCGCCGCCTCGCTCCTCTGCTTTTCGACCTGCCTCCCCCCGGTTCTTCGCTACCCTCCACCTCTGTTGCCGCACTATAATCCGCAGCGCGGCCTGCGCCCAGGGCTGCGCACAAATCAAGAGAGTGCCGCGCGCGAGCGGCCCGCGGCGCCGATTCGAACGGAGACCTCCCATGGCTGGAATCCTCACTCCTCCTGCGCAGAAAGCGCCCGCACTTAAAGATTCGCGTCTGTTCCGGCAGCAGGGCTACATCAACGGCGAATGGGCGGATGCCGATAACCGCTCCACCTTCGAGGTCACCGATCCCGCCGACGGCGCCGTGCTTGGGCATGTCCCCAACATGGGCGCCGCCGAAACCCGCCGCGCTATCGAAACCGCCAACGCGGCCTGGCCCGCCTGGCGCGCCCGGACGGCCAAGGATCGCGCCGCCATCCTGCGCCGCTGGTACGAGCTGATGCTCGCCAACCAGGACGACCTCGCACACTTGATGACCGCCGAGCAGGGCAAGCCGCTGGCCGAGTCCAAGGGCGAGGTGGTTTATGCGGCGTCATTCATCGAGTGGTTCGCTGAGGAAGGCAAGCGTATCTACGGCGACACCATTCCGCAGCACCAGTCGGACAAGCGCCTGCTCGTGATCAAGGAGCCGGTCGGAGTTTGTGCCGCCATCACGCCGTGGAATTTCCCGGCCGCGATGATCACGCGCAAAGTCGCGCCCGCTCTGGCTGCCGGCTGCGTGGTGGTGATCAAGCCCGCCGAGCAAACGCCGTTTTCCGCCTTGGCGCTGGCTGAACTGGCGGAACGCGCCGGCCTGCCCAAGGGGGTAATGAACATCGTCACCGGAAATCCGCCGGCCATCGGCAAAGAGCTTACGTCCAATCCCCTAGTCCGGAAGTTGAGCTTCACCGGCTCGACCGAGGTGGGAAGGCTGTTGATGGAGCAGTGCGCCCGAACGGTCAAGAAGCTGTCGCTCGAACTGGGCGGCAACGCGCCGTTCATCGTCTTCGCCGACGCCGATCTCGACGCCGCCATCGAAGGCGCTATCGCTTCCAAATACCGCAATACCGGCCAGACGTGCGTGTGCGCCAACCGCATGCTCGTCCAGGACGAAGTCTATGACGCCTTCGCCCAAAAGCTGGCCGAGAAGGTGCGCGCCATGAAAGTAGGCAACGGCATGGAGCCGGGCGTGGTGCAGGGGCCGCTCATCGACCAGGCGGCGCTGGCCAAGGTGGAGGAGCACATCTCCGATGCCGTCGCCAAGGGCGCGCGGGTGCTCACCGGCGGCAAGCGGCACGCGCTGGGCGGGACCTTCTTCGAACCGACCATCCTGACCAACGTCACGCCGGCGATGCAGCTCTCGCGCGAAGAGACCTTCGGCCCGGTCGCGCCGCTGTTTCGATTCAAGACCGAGCAGGAAGCCATCCGCCTGGCCAACGACACCGAGTATGGCTTGGCCGCCTACTTCTACACTCGCGACATCGGCCGCGTCTGGCGCATGTCGGAGGCGCTGGAGTACGGCATCGTCGGCGCCAACACCGGGATCATCTCTACTGAAGTTGCGCCCTTCGGCGGCATGAAGCAGTCCGGCCTCGGCCGCGAGGGCTCGAAGTACGGCATCGAGGAGTATTTGGAAGTGAAGTACGTTTGCATGGGAGGCGTCGACCGCTGAACGGTTGCTATTCGGCACCGTCTGCTTGCGGCGTTCGATTGCTCGACACTGCCGGCAGGCTGGACGCGTTCCAACCTCCGCCCAGGGCCTTGATCAACAGCACAGTGGCGTTCATTCGCCGGCGCAGGATGTCCACCGCGGCGCGCTCGTTGCTCAAGGCTGTGCTCTGGGCTGTGATTACTTCCAGGTACGTCACTACGCCTCCCCGGTAGCGATTGTTGGAAAGCTGCAGCGAATGTTCTGCGGCATTGACGGCCGCCGACTGCGTCCTGGCTTCATCGTCCAGAATGCGCAAGGCAGCCAGGTTGTCTTCCACTTCCTGGAAGGAGGTCAGAACCGTCTGCCGATAGTTGGCGACGGCCTGATCGTAAGCAGCCTGCGCCTGCTCGACTCCCGCGCGCCGGCGGCCAACATCAAAAACTGTTACCAGCGCGGAGATGCCCGCGGCCGCAAAGCCGCTGGGGCCGTCCAGCCACTTGCTGATCGAACCGCTCTCGTACCCCGCGGTTGCATTGAGCGTGATCTGCGGAAAATACGCGGCGCGGGCGATGCCGATCTGCGCGTTGGCGGCAGCCATGTGGCGCTCGGCAGAGGCAATGTCAGGACGGCGCTCCAGCAGGTCCGAAGGAAGTCCGGGCGGAATGGCCGGCGGCGGCGCGTCCCACGGGGCAGCCGGAATGCTGAAGCTTGATGCGGGCTGCCCGGTGAGCGCGGCGATGGCGTGCTCGAACTGTTGCCGCTGCACCATGACGTCGATGGCTTGCGCGCGGGTGGTTTCGAGCTGCGTCTGGGCCTGGGCCACATCGACGGCGGAGGCCACCCCGCCCTGGTAGCGGTTTTCGGTCAACTCCAGCGCTTTCTCGAACGCGGTCACGGTGGTGCTCAGCAGCCGCTCTTCCGCGTCAAGCGTGCGCAGTTGGAAATAATCGGCCGCAACTTCGGCGTGAACGCTCAAGGATAAGGATTCCAGGTCGGCGGCGCTGGCCTGGGCATTGGCTCGCGCCGCTTCCACCGTCCGCCGTACTCTTCCCCACACATCTGCTTCGTAGGTGACATCGGCGGGCAGCACCAGGTCGGTGTAGTTGTTTACGGTCCCGGTGCGAGGGCCATTGATCGACAACCGGTTCTGCGATGCGGAAACGCCGGCCGTTACGGTGGGATAAAGGTCGGCGCGATTGAGGCGCACCAGCGCCCGCGCCTGCAGAAATTGCGCCTGCGCGGCTTTCAGGTTCTGGTTCGAGACGCTGACCTGTTCCTCGAGCCCATTCAACTGCGGGTCCTGGAAGACCTCCCACCATTTGCCGCGGACCACCTGGTCGGCGGGCTGCGCCTGCTTCCAGTTGGGAGGAGTCTCTTTGTACTCGGGAGCTGCGGGCGCCTGCGGACGAGAATAGCGCGGGCCGACCGTGCAGCCGGCTAGCAGCAGGCTGACGACCAGCGCAGCCAAGCTCGCCAGAGCAGTCGCTTGATTGAAATTTGCCCACGGGCTAGAGAGACCGTGCCACAAATCTTTCGCCCGCTTCGCGGGCTGCGGTTGTTTTTCGCTTTCCTCCCACGGCTCACGCCGTGGGCTACGCTCTGTCGCGCGCTTCGCGCGCTGGGTCCCGCTAGGCGTTGGCAGAGGACTCACTGCGGCGCTCCGGAAGCGGGCGTCTGCACGATGCGTACCGCCTGGCCGGAGATGAGGGAATCGGGCGGGTTAATGATCACGGCCTCGTCTCCGTTCAGACCGGCGACCACTTCGACCTCAGAACCAAAATCGTGGCCCAGCGTGATCGGCTTGAGTTCGGCGTGCTGGCCGTCGGGCACGGTGGCGACGCGCAATCCCTCCGAGCGGAACAGCAGCGTATTCACCGGCAGGATCAGCGATGAGTTCGCGCCCGGCAGCTTCAGATGCACTTCGGCATAGGCGCCGCTCAGCAGCGTGCCGGTGGGGTTGTCCACATCGATCTCGACCAGCAGGGTGCGGGTGTTGGTGTCGATGGCGCTGGCGGTCCGCACCAGCTTGCCCGGGAAGCGCCGCCCGGGAAACTCGGCCAGGGTGAGGTCGGCGGTCAAGCCGGGCTTGGACGCCTGCGAGTAGGCTTCCGGAACGTTGACGTAAGCCCGCAGCTTGTCCGGTTGCACGATGTGGAACAGCTCGGTGCGCGTGCCGCCGACCGCGCCGGAATCGATCAGCGCGCCAATATCCGTATTGCGGGCGGTGATCACACCGGTGAACGGCGCGTAGATCTTCTGGAACGACTGCAGATCTTCCAGGCGCCTGACGTTGGCTTCCGCGGAGTGGACGATCGCCTGCTTGGCCGCGTAGTCGCCGGCGGCGTTGTCGGCATCCTGCTTGGAGACGGAATCGGTCTTCAGCAGATCCCGGTAGCGGTCCGCGGTAATCCGCGACAGGTTCAGGTTGGCTTCCGCAGTGGCCAGGTCGGCCCGCGACTGCCCCAGGGCCTGATTGACTTCGGGGGTATCGATCTCCGCCAGCAATTGGCCCGTTTTCACGCGGGAGCCGATATCCACATACCATTTCTTCAAATAACCGTTGGTGCGGGCGTAGATGGGAGCATCGATGAACGCCTGCACGTTGGCGGGGAGCACGATCTCCGACGACGCCGGCGCGCGCGTGGGATGAACGACGGTCACGCTGGCTATTGCCATCTCCCGGGTTTCCCGATGCAGACTGGCGCGCGCCTGGATGCGCGGCAGGATTCCAGAGACGATGAGTCCGACAACGGTCAGCACGGCGATGATGGCGATCCAATAGTGATGCGCCGGGCGGCCCGCCACCTTGCCGTTTTCCGGTTCTGCACTCATCGCGAGGCCTCCGCCCTGGCTGGCCGCGCGCGCAGACCGTGCAGCAAACTAAAGAATGCGGGCACAAAGAACAGGGTTGCCACCGTCGCGAAAACCAGGCCGCCAATGACGGCGCGGCCCAAGGGAGCGTTCTGCTCGCCGCCTTCGCCCATGCCCAGCGCCATGGGAACCATGCCGATGATCATGGCCAGCGCGGTCATCAGCACCGGCCGGAAGCGGGTGAAGCCGGCCTGCAGCGCGGCGGCGACGGCATCCCTGCCCTCCTCCATCTGTTCCTTGGCGAAGCTGACCACCAGGATGCTGTTGGCGGTGGCCACGCCCATGCACATGATCGCGCCAGTCAAAGCGGGCACGCTGATGGTGGTTCGGGTGATGAACAGGATCCACACAATCCCGGCCAGCGCCGCCGGCAGCGCCGAGATGATGATGAAGGGATCGAGCCAGGACTGGAAGTTCACTACGATCAGAAGGTAAACCAGCAGGATGGAGAACACCAGCCCGCTCAGCAGCCCGAAATAGGAAGAGCGCATGGTCTTGATCTGTCCGCGGACCACCAGCGACGAGCCGCGCGGCAACTGCTTCTGGGCGTCATTGATGATCTTGTCGATGTCGGTTGAAACGCCGCCCAGGTCGCGTCCCTGCACCGAGGCGAAGATGTCAATCACCGGCTGGATATCGTAGTGCGAGACCACGGCCATGCCCGTGCCGCGGCCGATCGAAGCCAGGCTGCCGAGAATCTGCGGCTTGGCCCCGTTGCCGCCGCCACCGGTCACCGGGATGTTCTCCAGGCTCTGCAGCGAATCCACGCGGTACTGCGGGGTCTGGGTGACGATCGTATAGCTGACCCCATTTTTGGGGTTCAGCCAGAAGGTGGGCGAGGTCTGAAAACTTCCGCTCAGCGAGATCAACAGGTTGCTGGCGATATCGCGCTGGGTGTAGCCCACCTGCTCCGCCTTGGTGCGATCCACGTTGATGTGCAGCTTGGGCTGATTGAAGGGCTGGTGGACCCGCAGATCGGTGATGCCGTCCACATACCTGATGCGGTCGAGCAGCTTGAGGGCGAACGCCCGGTTGTCCTCCAGGTTGTAGCCCACGATCTGGATGTCGATGGGCGCGGGCAGGCCGAAGTTCAGGATCTGGCTGACGATGTCCGCCGGCAGGAAGGAGACGCTCACGCCGGGGAAGTCATGGGCCAGCTTCCGCCTGAGGTCGTGTACGTACTGCGCCGTTGGCGCATGGTGCTCCGACAGGCTGACCAGAATGTCGGCGTCGGCCGGGCCAATGGGCGCCGAATTGCTGTACGACAGGTTGATGGTGCTGTAGGGCAGCCCGATGTTGTCGATGATGCTGACGACTTCTTCCTGCGGAATCTGCTCGCGGATGGAACGCTCGACCAGGTCGCAAAGCCGGGCCGTTTCCTCGATGCGGGTACCGGTGCGCGCGCGCAGGTGCAGCTTGAACTGGCCGCTGTCCACGGCGGGGAAGAAGTCCTGGCCCAGCCAGGGGATGAGCACCGCCAGCGACGCCGCGGAGAACGCAACGAAGCCCAGCAACACCGCTCTCCGGCGGTGCTGCAGCGCCGTTTCCAGCATGTCGCGGTAGCGCTCGCGGAACCGCTCAAAGGCTTTTTCGAAGCGGATCTGCATCCGCACCAGCGGATTGCGGCTTTCCGCGGGCACATGGTCGGCCTCCGCTTCGTGCCCCTTCAGCAGATACTTGGCCATGGTCGGCACCAGCGTCCGCGAAAGCAGGTAGGAAGCCAGCATGGCGAAGACCACGGCTTCCGCCAGCGGCACGAACAGGTAGCGAGCCACGCCGGTCAGGAAAAACATGGGCACAAACACGATGCAGATGGCGAGGGTGGATACGAATGCTGGCACCGCGATCTGCTGCGCGCCATCCAAAATCGCGCGCTCGATCTCTTTTCCCTGCGCGATGTTGCGGTTGATGTTCTCGATCTCCACCGTGGCGTCGTCCACCAGGATGCCGACCGCCAGTGCCAGGCCGCCGAGGGTCATGATGTTGATGGTCTCGCCCAGCGCGCTCATCACGATGATGGAGGTCAGGATGGAGAGTGGGATGGAGACCGCGATGATCACCGTGCTACGCCAGTTGCCGAGGAAGATCAGGATCATGAGCCCGGTCAGGCAGGCGGCGATCAGGGCCTCGCGCAGCACCCCGTCGATGGAGGCGCGCACGAAGATCGATTGGTCAGCCAGCAGACGGATCTGCAACTCCGGGGGGAGTCCGGCCTGGATGCCGGGCAGCATCCGCTTGATGCCGGCGATGATGTCGAGGGTGGAGGCGTTGCCGGTCTTCAACACGGTCAGCAGGGAAGCGCGCTGCCCGTTCACGCGCGCGATGTTGGTCTGCGGCGGGAAGCCGTCGCGCACGAACGCCACATCGCGAATGTAGATGGTGGTGTTCCCCATGGTCTTGACGGGGAGCTGGTT
>DATNJE010000102.1:0-4939 GCA_035604095.1 Terriglobales bacterium | reverse complement strand
CTGCTGTGGCCTTCGTGCTCGACCTGTTGCCGGCGCGGGCGGCAGGCATTGTCCAGCTTCGCCTGGATTAGCTCCGCGCCCCAGGATGGGAGTCGCCTATGCCACGCATCGTCTGCATCGATCCCGACGCCAGCCGGTCCGAAGAGCCGGTCAAAGTGCTGCGCTCCGCCGGTTATGAAGTCATGATGGCCTGCACCGCGGAAGTGGGCCTAGCCCTGGTGCGGCTGTTTCCCCCGGACATCGTCCTGCTGCACTCCGACCTCGCCGAGCAACTCGAGCCGCAGATCCATGTGGCGTGTCCCGCAGTGCCGGTGGTGGTGACCGGAGAGAAGCCGGTGTCGTTGGAAGACTTGCACTGGCTGACCGCACACCAGCGCCGCGGCGACGCAGCTCAAGACCCCCGCCACCTGTCGCACTGAGCCTTCCCCGCCAACGTCCACCGCAGGCAACACCCGTAAGCCCGGGCGTGCCCGGCCGCCCTGAAATATTTATCGCCTCACGATATCGTTACGCGATATAATGCCCCCGGCAAAGGGCGTAAAGCCTTTTTGCGGAGGTGAGGTATGGCTGTGATTTTTTGGGTCACTCTTGGAGCGCTGGCGGGAGCCATCGCCAAGCTGGTGGTGTGGGACAGGGATCGGGCCAATTGGGCGGCCATCATGCTGCTCAGCATCGTCGGCGGAGTGCTGGGCGGCCGGATCGCCGGCTGGCTGTCGCCCATCTCGGATTCGCCCGGATTTGATTCTCTCAGCATTGTGCTGGCGTTGATCGGGGCGGCCGCACTGCTCTCCCCCTATGGACTGCTGATTGCCCGCCGGGCTGGAACCACCGTCGAGGCCGATCACCTGCGGCGCGCGGCTTAAAGCAGCTTTCGGGACTGCACTGGGCTGGCGCCTCTTCAGGCGTGCCAGCCTTTTTTGCGTTAGGGCGAGTCTCTGCGGAAATTCCCCGCCGCGGATTCAATGACGCAATGGGTCAACGGGTCAATGACTCCATCCCCGATCACCCGATGCTCGCTTGACTTTCTGCTCCCATAATGTCATTTCTATTCACTTTTCCCTTCGCGCCGGGGCGCGGACGGAGTGCCCCGCTTTTGGGGCGTGCAAGGAAAAAAGGAAAAGAGGTTCTGGGTGCGCGTCCGGGTGTTCTTTCACGACAAGTGTTTTGACGGGGCGGCGTGCGCGTCGCTGTTTGCGCGCTTCTATCGTGAGCGCATCCGCGGCGACGCCGAGTTCGTCTTCAGCGGGCTGGTGCACCGCGCCGGCAGCCTGTTCGACGAGTCCAAGTTCGACGGCGACGAGAACGCCATCGTGGACTTCAAGTATTCCACCTCGCCGCGCATCACCTGGTGGTTCGATCACCATCAGAGCGCGTTCCTCACGCCGGAAGACGCGGCCCACTTCGAGCAGCAGCAGTCGAATACCAAGTTCTACGATCCCGACTTCAAGAGCTGCACCAAGTTCCTGGCCACGGTGGCCGAACAGCGCTTTGGCTTCCACCCGGCGCCGGTGGCGGAGCTGATCGAGTGGGCGGACATCATCGACGGCGCCCAGTTCCCCGACGCGCGCAGCGCGGTGGAAATGCGCGAGCCCGCCATGCGTCTCACCATGATCATCGAAGCCAGCCAGGACCCGGGCTTTATGCCGCGGTTGGTGCCGCTGCTCGCCTACCATCCGCTGGCGTCGGTGCTGGAGGAGGCGTTCGTGGCGCCGCTGGCCGAGCCGCTGCTCGAACGCCATCAGCGCTCCATCGAGACCATGCGCCAGCGCGCCGAGTACCGCGACGGCGCCGTCTTCTATGACATCTCCGACCAGGAGCTCGAGGGCTACAACAAGTTCATCCCCTACTATCTCTACCCGGAGTGCATCTACAGCGTGGGGCTGAGCAAGAGCAGCTTCCGGACCAAGGTTTCGGTGGGGTCCAATCCCTGGGCGCGCACCGACCACCTGGTGAACCTGGCGGTGATCTGCGAACGCTACGGCGGCGGCGGCCACGCGCGCGTGGGCGCGATTTCCTTTCCCCCTGACCAATTGGAGAGAGCCCGCCAGGCGGCGCAGGAAATCGTGGCCGAACTCAGGGCCAGCGTGAAGAGCCCGGCGTAGATCTTCGCCTCCCTGCAAAAATCCTGTAGAGACGCAGCATTGCTGCCGGTGGCGGTGGGTGCGCTTGACAGCCACCATGCGTTGGCCACTGGTCTATTGGTGAGCGCAGCGAGCCCGGGTGCCACCGCGATTAAGCTGCTCATGCCCAGCGGGGCCACCGCCATCAGTGTGCTAGAAGGATCAACCCCGACCTTCGTGGTCAGCGCCAACGGTAGCGTGACCGTGGGTGGTGCGCTCGTCTTCAATGGGGTGGACAACAACATCTACATTGGGGCCACTGGAGTCGCCGGCGAGTCGAACACCATTCGGATCGGCAACCCAAACACCCAGACGGCGATTTACGTCGCCGGGGCCTTCGGCAGGCAGGTTGACCCGAGCACCGGAACAGCGGCCTTCGTCGACGAGAAGGGCACGCTCGCCACGGTCCTCTCCTCGCGGCGGTTCAAGCACGAAATCGCCGACATGGGCGCGGAGAGCGACCTACTCATGAAGCTGCGGCCAGTGGCGTTCTATTACAAGCCTGAACTCGGCGAAAAACAGATGCGGCAGTACGGGCTGGTTGCCGAGGAAGTGGCCCAAGTTGCTCCGCAGCTTGTGGTCTCCGACAAAGACGGCGCCCCGCAGACGGTGCGCTACCACTTCGTCAACGCCATGCTCCTGAACGCGGTCCAAAAGCAACAGCGCCTGCTCGAAGAACAGCGGACGACAATTGGGAGGCAGGAGTCGAGGATCCAGGACCTGGAGGCCAGGCTAGCGAAGCTGGAGGCCGCTCTAGCCGAGAAGCGCTGAGGCCGGGAGCGGGGTCTCGTCCAGACATTCGCGCCCCGAGGAAAGCCCGGCGTAGATTCAGCGCGCGTCGAACCAGCGCATCTGCGGCGGATTGCTGCCCGGCGGCGGGCTGGGCGGCTGCGCCGCGGGTTGTCCCGGCACCGTCACCGGACGCCCGAACACCACGTGCAGATCGGAATACTGCGGCAGGTCGACATCGTTGCCGTGTCCGCCCAGAAGGATGACCAGACCGGTGGCGGCGCCGGCGTAGGGAGCGACGGCGTGCATCGCCATCTCCACCGCTTCGTCCACCACCTGCTCGGAGACGGTCCCGATCACCAGGCGCTCTGCCAGACTCTTGGTACCGCCCTTGCCGTGCAATCCGCCCTCGGGATCCATGTTGACCGGAGCCTTCTTGCCCACGTCCGCGCCCGCGAGCGAGGCCGCGACCTTCTGCGACTCGCCGCCGGGCTCGGTGAGCCGGTCGAACACCAGATACATGGAAGCCGCGCGGCTCATCCGCCGCGGCTGCACCAACTTGCTGATGTGGCCATCGAGCAGGCTGCCTTCCGGCACCAGGAGATGGCCGTCGGGCTGGAAGATGGGCTCCAGCAGCCGCGCCTGGAAGGCGTCTCCGGTTTTGCTGTCGCTGGCGCGCAGCTCGGTGAGCAGCAGAAACTCGGCGTGCGTGCCCTGGGGGATGGTGACCGGCTGCTCGGCGGCGCGCGGGACCTCGGGCTGCGCCGGCAATTCCAGGCGGGCCGCGCGCGCGACTTCCAGGGTCGCCACCGGATGCCGGAACTCCCGCGCCCGCCTCTGGCCGTGCTTGACGCTGGCCACTTGCGACACGCCGGGCGCGTGCTGCGCCAGATCTGTGCCGGTCGAGCTGCCGACCTTCATCTGCCCTTCCTCGCTGGCCTGGAGGCGCACTTCTTCGCCGCCGCGGATAAAGCGCAGGTCCATGGGCACTTCCGCGCCCGAAGGCAGCTTCACCGTGGCCGCGCGCAGGCTGACATCGTAGAAGTTGTGGCGATTCAATCCCAGGCTGCGCACGGTATCCACGCGCTCCATCAAGCCTTTCTTCTGGGGTGCTTTTTCCTTCTCGACTTTGTCCACCACGGCGTGCACATGGCTGCCGGCGGGAATGAGCGCGCGGTCGTACACATAGACCGGGCGGACCAGTTGTCCTGCAAGTTCGCTGCCAGGCCTCAAGTGGGAGACGTTGACCGGCCCGGAAAGCTCCATGCGCAAGATGGCGCCGACGGGTACGGAGTATTCTTTGAGGCTGGCGGCAGGCGCCGGATTTTGTGCCGTGACAATCGATGCCAGCAGGCACAAGGCCAACGCGCCGAACCGAACGCGCGAACACACGGCCCTACGCACCACGCACCCCCAGGCTAGCCCGACGGTTGCGACCATTGTAGCGGAAGTTGAGCATCGCCGGGCGCGCACACGCAACGGTGAGGCCCATCACTGTGTTCCGGGTATAACCGTGGTATTCATCGGCTCGGCGCCGGTGGGGCAGACGCCAAGGAGGTGCGTGTGCCGATCATCACCATTTCCCGAGGATCTTTCAGCGGGGGCAAGATGCTGGCCGAGGCCCTCGCCAAACGGCTGGGCTACCGCTCCATCGATCGCGAACAGGTTATCCAGAAAGCTGCTGCCTGGGGCGTGTCGCAGGATGCCCTGAGAACCGCGATCGAAAAGCCGCCGACCTTTACGGGGCAGTCCCAGCACACAAAATACATTTATCTCGCCTTCATCCAGGCGGCGCTGACGGAGGAGGTCAGGACCGGAAACGCCATCTACCACGGCCTGGCCGGCCACTTGCTGCTGGGCAATGGGCCGCATGTCCTGCGCACCCGCATCATTGCTCCCATGGAATTCCGCATCGGCAAGGTGCAGGAGCGGCTGAAGTGCAATCGCAAGGAAGCCGTCTCCTACATCGAAAACATGGACGAGGACCGGCGCAAGTGGACCCAGTTTCTCTATGCTGTGGATTGGCGGGACGCATCGCTCTACGACCTGGTGCTCAACCTGGAACAGATGAATCTGGAAGAAGCCTGCGA
>DATNJE010000101.1:0-14864 GCA_035604095.1 Terriglobales bacterium | reverse complement strand
AAAAACCAATATGGCGATCCCCAGAATGACCAGCAGGTGCATGGGTTGAAACAGCCCTTCAAACATATGGATCCTCTTCTTGGATTGAAACTCTCTTTGGGTCGCAGCACCGACCGAGATCGGCTTATTCCCGATCAAGCGTCACTGTTGCCGCAGGCAACTCACTCCACGGTGATGATCCCGGTCATCTTGGCATGGAGCTTGCAGAAGTAGAGGAACTTGCCGGGTTTCTCGAACGTGAATTGGAACGTCTGATTAGTGTCCAGGACGGGCGACGAAAACAGATTGCTGTCGCTGGTGACGGTGTGCGGGATGTCGTCCTTGTTCGTCCAGCGGACGGTTGACCCGGCTTTGACCGTTATCTCCTTTGGCGTGAAGGCGAAATTGTCAATCGCGGCCTGGATCGTTTTTCCCGCAGGTTTGGACTGAGGTTGCGGTGCCGCCGCGGCAGGCAGTGCTGCGGCTGCCTTGCGAAGAATTGTGCTGGCCTCCTCGGGCGCGGTGCCGGCCAGTGTCGCATCGACCACCGCCAGGTGGTTGTCTCCCACCAGGTAACCCACGTTGGTGATGCCGAGGACGCGCCGTAGCCGGTCCGCCGGCACCTTGAGAGGTCCGGGCGAGGGAGCCGTGCCCGGGACCGGTTGCGGAAATGCGGTGGCCATGGCGGTGTGGAAGGTGACGTTGCCTTCCACCTTCTGCATGATCTGGTGAATGTGTCCGTTGAGTACGGTGACGGAGCCGAAGCGCTTCAAGTAGGACAACGCCTGTGCGCTGTCCTGGGTGCTCCAACCCCACTCCGGATACGCCGCCCACAACGGAATGTGGGCGAATACCACGATGGGTGTGCTGCTGGTGCGGGCCTTCAGATCATCCTCGAGCCATTCCAGTTGCTCCGGGCCCAGAGTTCCCAAGCCCCCGGCCTTGAGGTCCACCACATTCACCAGGCCGACGAAGTGAACGCCCTTGTGGTCGAAGCTCTGCCATCCCGCACCCTTGATTCCCTTGCCGTAGCGCGCGAGGAATTGCCGCCCGTTATCGAGCGAGACGTCATGCTCACCGGGCACGTAGAAGACCTGCTTGGGCCGGGCGCTCTTCAGGACCTGGTCGAGGGTATCGAACTCGCCTGGCTTGGAAAGGTGGCTGAGATCGCCGGTGTGGAGGATCAGGTCCGGCTCGACCGCGAGCGCATTGATCTTGTCGATAGCCGCCTGCAAAGTCCCTGTGACATCAACGTTGGCAGGTTTGTCGAAGCCGATGTGGCTGTCGCTGATCTGGACGAAAGTAAAGGACGAACCACCTGTCTGGTGGGCGCTGGCGCCGAAAAGCCGGGATACCGGCACACCCCCAGCAAACGTCCATACCAACCCGGTCCCGGCCCATGCCATGCACTTGAGAAAGCCGCGGCGATCGACGCCATCACCGCTGGGAGCCTCGATAATCTCGTTTTGTTCTCTAGGAAGCTGTTTCATTTCTTCTCCTCCGCTTCGACGCCCGCGTCCCCGAAATGCGCTGGCAAGGCGCTCCGAGGGCGGTCTGAGGTCGCGTTCGCTGGTGATAACTGCGGCGGAGGAGTTTTATTCCCGGCAGGTGGGAGCGGTCCGTCAGTCGTTGCGCCGGACCAGGGGCGAGTCGGAGATGACTGTCGTGTGAGCCACTGCAGTGGCACCCGTTTGGTAGTTGAGTGGGAGCGTAAGCTCGAAGGTGGTGCCCGAGGCCGAAGTGCTGGCCAACTGGAGCCGTCCCCCGTGGTCGGCCAGGATTTTGTGCGCGATGGTCAATCCCAGGCCGGTGCCGTTTTCCTTCCCAAAGCTGACGAACGGTCGGAAAATCTGGTCGCGGATGGGCTCGGCGATCCCAGGCCCGTTGTCGCGAAGCAGGATGCGGGCCGCGCCATCGGCCTCTTCCATCTCCACTTCGATTTTCCCGTCTCTTGGAACAGCCTCGCAAGCGTTCAGCAGCAGGTTGTAGAAAGCGCGCTCCAGTCTGCGGTGGTCGAACCACGACTCGGAGCAATGGCCGGAAACCGTGATCCTGATCCCGAGGAACTGAGGATGCGCCCTTACCGCGTGGATAGCGTGCGCGAGGGTCTCCTCCAGGGTGCCGCGCGAGAGCTGCAGGGACTCCCGGCCGCGGCTGAACTCGAGCAGGGAATCGATGAGGTCGATCATGCGGTTGACGGCAGAGCGGATTTCCTCGTAGAGATCCTCGCGCGCCCCGCCGGCCAGCCGGCCTTCGGAGAGGAACTCCGCGTTGGCGAGGATGGCGGTGAGGGGATGGCGGAGGTCGTGCGAGATGGAACTAGCCATCACCCCGATGGTGGCCAGCCGCTCCGATTCCAGCAGCTTCTGCTGCGTCTGCCCCAGCGAGCGCCGCATGGCGCCGAAGGCGTTGGTCACCACCCCCACCTCGTCGTCGCTGCGGCTCTCCAGTGGAAAGCGGAAATCGCCCGCCTGCAGTGCCTTGACGCCGGCGGCGAGGTTCTCCAAAGGCCGGGTGAAGTTCAAGCAGATGAAATAGACCACCACGCTGCCGAAGACCACGGCTGCGATGCCCAAGCCCAGCACCAGCCGGGTGAGCCGGTCCAGAAACGCCGCCGCCTGGTCGTAGGATTTCAGCACCGTAAGCCGCGCCGTCGGGGGCGTGGAGCTATCCAGATCCAGAGTAGAAGCGATAAAGCGCTCGCCGTCGAGCGTGATCTGGGCGGGGGACGCCGTGAAGCTGGCGCCGCGCCGCGCCGCGGCCATGGCCGACTCCTGCGACGGCCGTAGGGTGCTCACGATCGCCGTGTCTCCGTAGGTAATGCTGACCTCGCTGCCGGAGATGCGGCTCACTTCGTGGGCCAGGTGCTCGTCCACCTCGTAGCCGACGGCCAGCACGCCGAGCACACCGCCCTCCGCCGCCGAGCCGAAGGAGATCGGTTCGAGGAACACTTCATAGAGGCGCCCGCCTCCGAACCACCAGGTGGCGATCTCATCCCGCGCGGAATGCAGCCGAAGCTGCTCTTCCGCGATGGGGCGTGTGAATCCGGGGGCAGAGGTGTGCAGCGCCACCACCTGGCCTTCGCGGTCCGCGAGCAGGAACAGGTCGCTGCCGGCCACGTGCCAGATGCTGCTGGAGGCATCCTGGATGGTGACCGGATCGTGACTGGTCATCAGCGCCTTCAGGCTGGGGAGGTCGGAGATGAGTCCGGCGGAGCGCGCCCGCATCATCTGGCGCTGATGCAGCACGTTGCGGAAGGTGACCACCGAATTCTGCAGGTCTTCGAATATCTCTTTCCGCACCTGGGTCTTGACGATGTGGTGGACGATGAGCAAAGTGGCGCAGGTCAGGCAGGAAGAGATCAGCAGCAGCGACAGCTCCAGCTTCGTGCGCAATCGAAAACGTGCCATGGTGACCTGTTACGCGCTAAAGCTGCGCTGGTTGGAACCCGCCGGTTCCAGCCTTTACTTTACGAACCGGTAACCCACGCCATGAACCGTCCGGAAGTGGACGGGCGAGGCCGGATTCTTCTCGACCTTCTGCCGCAGTCGCATGATGTGATTGTCCACCGTCCGGGTGGTAGGGTACACCTCGTATCCCCAAACCTCATTCAGCAGCTCCTCGCGTGAGACCACGCGCTCGGGGTTGGCGGCGAAGAAGCGCAGGATCTTAAACTCCTGCGGAGTGCAGGCGACAGCTTGTCCGGCGGAGGTGACCTGCATGCGCGTGAAGTCCACGACCACATCATCGAAGGAGAGCACTTCCGGGGCGCCGGTGCGGCGATTGTGGCGCATGGCCACATTGACCCTGGCCAGAAGTTCCCGCGGGCTGAACGGTTTGGTGACGTAGTCGTCCGCCCCCAGTTCCAGCAGCAGCACCTTGTCGGCAACATCGGCGGCGGCGCTGAGCACGATCACCGGCATGTCGGGAGAACTCTCTTTGATCTCGCGGCAAAGGTCCTTGCCGGCCATGCCTGGAAGCCTCAGGTCCAGCACCACCACCGCGGGCGGCGCGGCGCGGAATGCTTCCAGCCCCGCCGGCCCGTCGTAGCTGGCATCGACGCTATAGCCCTCGGACTCGAACAGCCGCTTCAAGGCCCGCTGCACGGCGCGATCGTCTTCAATGACCAGTATCTTATCCATGGTTCGTGGCGCTGCTTACCCTCCGCCTGCCCGCCCGCAGCGGGTGGGCACGTTTATAACTAAAGACGCGGAAACCGTACCGGAGAAAGCAAAGGCCTCCGCATCTCATGTATCGCGTTGACAATACGATAGAGTATCTGCCCCGGGGCGCTGTCACGACTTTGTAAAATCGCCGTAACCTTTCTTTTACTCGCAGGACAGGCCAGTCTCAAACTTGTAAAAGATGCGCAAGAAGGCGGCACTTCTTCGGGGGGAGACTAGCATGCGCGGGTTGCCGGGGAGTCGCCCTCCGGCTTCTCACCCTGCCAGAGGAATCGTGAGGTCAGAACGCCGAGCGGGACCTCTATGTCCTGGCCCCGTGGTTCCAGCGAGACATAGAGGCGCAGGCTGCGCGCCGGCGCACATTGCATCTGGAATCGGCCCAGCGCATCGCTGACCGCCAGCGCGACAAGATTCTTGCCCGACATGAGCAACACTATCGTCTCTTTTAGCTTGGATCTGGGGTTCCTGCTGTTGGCGATTTGACCGCCGAGGTCAAGGCGGCGGGAACCGGGCTCGTGCTCGAGCCGGAGTTCGATCGAGTACCCATCAGCCCGGTACAGCGCGGTGCGGTACGTGCGCCGCTGACCGCGGACCCCGACCGCGAGCATTGGCTGCTGCACGCTGTTGGGGACCAGTTGCGCCGCGATCCGCGGCAGCATTTCGCGATGGCTCGAGCCGTTCGGATAACCATTCTCGACAATGCCGGCAAAAACCTGCAGCAACTGGCGCCGCTGGCCGCAGCGTACCCCTTCCGCCAGAAGGCGGAGACCGGCCACGTCACGAAGCTTGATTGCAGCGAGAACCTTCTCCCACGGTATGTAGCGCACTTCTCCCCCCATGTGCGGGCGGGAACCGACCGACCGTCACCCGCACCAGTTCACTGGAGCAAGTGAAAGTCGCTCTGGTCCACTGCGGCTGCCGGGGGGGAAATAGGAGGGGGAAAGGCTACTGCTTCCTAACGGCCCGCGTACGATCGCGACTGAAATTCTCCCTGAATATACAACCAGCGTTTCGGGAGGGTATCGCTTGCTTTTTTACTCGTCTTTCCCGGCGGCTGTCAACGCTAATTGCAACTGAGACGTGTGAAAAAAGTTGCACACCCGCTGCCCTCTGCGCCATGGGCTCCGCACGTTTATGCATTGCCCTTGAAGGGATTGAGTACCCGCACGTCGAAGGGGGTGAAATCGTGCTCATTCCGGGTGGCGACAGTCAGATCGTGAACGCGAGCCATAGCCGCAATCATGCCGTCCTCGATGAGGCGGTCGGACTTGCCGCGCATGAGGCGGCCCCACTCACGAAAGCAAGACGTGTCCATGGGGAGTATCTGGTAAGAGTTGGCGAGTTGGTCCGCCCACAGCTCGATCTCGCTGGCTTTGGCCGCGTCCTGAGCTCGCGTCAATTCAATACCAGCCTGCAGCTCGCCCATCGTAACCGCGGAAAGAAACACCTGGCCTTCCCGCAAACTGCGAAGCCAGGCCACAACGGCGCCATGCGGCCTTCGCTTGCGCACTTCAGAGACGACATTGGTGTCGAGCAGATAGCGGTTCATTTCAGCCGGGTGGGCCGGGTGCGCCGCAGATTCCCACGGGGAGGAACGAGGTCTTCAAAGCGAGGGCCGGGTCCGAGAAGCAAAGCCTTGAGGCCGGGGCGGGCTGCCTTCTGGAGGCGATTCCATTCCTCGATGGGAACAAGCACCGCGGCCTCCAGGCCGCGACGCGTCACAATCTGAGGGCCTTTCTTGAGCGCGGTTTCCAGCAGTTCGCTGAAGCGAGCCTTCGCGTCATGTGCCTGCCAAACGGCCAAGCCACGCCTCCTCTTTTCCAACCTAATCATAACGACTAGTCTTATGACTAGTCAACAGTTATGGGGGGGAATCCAGGCACGAGGCCGTGCGCGCCCAGCTTGCCGCTCGCAGCCGGCAACTGATAGGCTTCGCGCGCCCGACTTTCCCGGAGGGAACATGGCCGACTTCACGGAATCTCCGCTCAGTCCGGCTCTGTTTCTGGAACGCAACGCGTCCGTGTTTGCTCATCGCACCGCCATCATCGATGGTGAGCAGCGTTTCACATATGGCGAATTCGGCGACCGCGCCCATCGGCTGGCGGGACTGCTTGCGGATGCGGGCATCCAGCCCGGAGAGCGCGTGGCTACGCTGTGCGTGAACAGCCACGTGATGCTGGAGCTGCACAATGGCGTTCCCATGGCCGGCGCGGTCCTGGTCCCCATGAACATACGGCTCTCGGCAGGAGAGCTGGCCTACATTGTCGAGCACTCGGGCGCGCGGCTTCTCATCGCCACGGAAGAACTTAGCGACGCGGCCCGGAAGATCGCGGAGAGCGCCGGTGTCAGGCTGGTCCTCGGAGGTTCGCCGGATACCGAATACGAGCAGCTCCTGGCCCGTGCCCGGCCGCATTCCGTTCCCTGTGCCGATGAAAAAGGATTGCTGGCCATCAATTACACCAGCGGCAGCACCGGACGTCCAAAGGGTGTGATGTACAGCTATCGCGGAGCCTACTTGCAGGCGCTGGCGATGGCGCACCACACCCGCATGGGATTGGCGAGCGCGTATCTGTGGACGCTGCCCATGTTCCACTGCGACGGCTGGTGCTTTACCTGGGGTGTGACCGCGGCCGGCGCTACGCACGTCTGCCTGCGCAGGGCGGATCCCGCGCTGGCGTGGGCGATGATCTGCGACCGCGGCATCACCCACCTGAGCGGTGCGCCCACCGTGCTGACCATGATCGCCGAGGCCGCAGCGGCAGCGCCCGACCGCCGCCCGTCGCGCCCCATTCAGGCCAACACCGGAGGCGCGCCGCCATCGCCCGCTCTGCTGGCGCGCCTGGCCAAGCTGAATATCAACGTGACCCACCTCTATGGCCTGACCGAGTCCTACGGTCCGGCGGTGATCTGCGAATGGCAGCCGGAGTGGTCGGCGGAATCGCCCGAGCAGCAGGCGCGGTTGAACGCACGCCAGGGTATCGGCAATGTAATCTCGGGCGGCATCGATGTTTTCGATACCGATGGCCGTCCGGTCCCGTGGGACGGAGCGACCATGGGCGAGATCGTTCTGCGCGGCAACAACACTATGATCGGCTACTACCGCGACGAGCCAGCCACGCGCGCGGCCACTATCAATGGCTGGTTCCGCACCGGCGACCTGGGCGTGCGGTATTCCGATGGCTACGTCGAGCTTCGGGACCGGGCCAAGGACATTATCATCACCGGCGGAGAGAACGTGGCGTCGGTCGAGGTGGAGCGGGTGCTGGTGGAGCATCCGGCGGTGCTGGAGGCGGCGATCGTCGGGCGCAGCGACAACAAATGGGGAGAGATTCCCGTCGCCTTCGTGGTGCTGCGGCAGGGAAAGTCAGCGACCGCGGTCGAGCTGATCGAGTTCGTGCGCAGCCGCATCGCCCACTTCAAGGCGCCCAAGGAGATCCGCTTCGAAGAACTGCCCAAGACTTCGACTGGCAAGATCCAGAAGCACGTCTTGCGGGAACGGGCCGCAGGCGAGGAGAAGAACGCCGGATCGCACAGTACAGCCGCTACTCGTTGATGTTCTTCTTAGGACACGCAGCACGTATTGCTTAAAGGCACGAAAGGAGGCACCTCATGAAAGTCGGGATCGTTGGCGCAGGCGGCGTAGGCTCCGCTTCTCTTCTCTGTCTCGTCATGCGCGGAGTTGCGTGTCAAGTCGTCGTGCTGGACAAGAATCTGGCGCGCGCGAAGGGTGTGGTAGCCGATCTCCAGTACGGCGCCACACTCTCTCCGGCAGTGGAACTCCGCGCCGGCGACTATCCCGACCTTGCCGACGCAGTGCTCGTGATTATCACGGCGGGTATTAACGAAAAGGCTGGTGGCGCCACAGACCGCAAGGACCCCGCCGGCAGGCTGAAGCTTCTCGATACCAATGCGGACGTCTACCGAGATATTGTTCCCAAAGTCGTTGCGGTGGCGCCGCAGGCGCTCCTCCTGGTCGTCACCGATCCGCCCGATCCCCTGGCCGATCTGGCTCGCCACCTCGCTGGCCATGAGCGCGTACTGAGCACGGGCACGTTTCTGGACTCCATGCGCTTCCGTTTACATCTTGCCCGCCGGCTCAAGGTGAACCCCATGTATGTGGAGGCACAGGTGGTCGGAGAGCATGGCACCTCCCAGGTGTTCTTGTGGTCATCGGCACGTGTCGCGGGCACGCCCATATCTGACTTGCTGGAGCAAAGTGGCCAGACCAGCGAGGAATTTCGGCGGAGTGTGGAGCAGGATGTCCGTTACGCAAATATTACGATCATCGAGGGAACCGGTGCGAGCCAGCTTGGGATTGGTATGATCACGGCGTGGATCGCGGAGGCAATTTTGCGTGACGAACAGGCAGTTATTCCCATCGGCTCGTACAATCCCAAATACGAGGTTACTCTCTCGCTGCCAAGCGTCGTCGGTCGGCACGGAGTAAGCCAGATCTTTGAGCCGGAGATGTCTGAAGAGGAACGACAGGGGCTTCAGCACAGCGCCGAGATCCTGCGGAATACGGTGGCGCGAATGAACTCAAGGGTTGGGGTTTAGTCTGTCACTGCCACCAAAGGCGGACACCAGGGCCTTATAAAGCACTTCGCTGATTGCATAGTTCATAAAACCAGGAGGCAAAGAATGGGACTTCGCACACCCGAGCAGTTCTTGAAGGGATTACGTGATCATCGTGAGGTTTATTACCGTGGGGAGCGCGTGCAGTCGATAACGGAGCATCTCGAACTGGGGGTGGCCGCCCGGCACGCGGCCATCGACTACAAGATGGCGGAAGACCCCAAGTACCGCGATTTGGCGCTCGCGCGCGACGGCAACGACGTGTACTCGGCCTATTACCGCATTCCTCGCGATGCCAAAGACCTTCTATCCCGCTCCCGGCTCATCGAGGCGGGCACCGCCGAAGGGGCGACGCTCGTCATCCTTATTAAGGAGATCGGCACAGACTCCCTCTTCGCGCTGAAGCGCGTGCTCGGGCGCGCCGGCGAGAAGCAGGGCCTGGAGCGTCTCAATAACTTCTACAAGACTTGCCGCGACCGCGACCTGGCGCTGGCAGTCGCGCAGACCGACGTAAAAGGCAACCGCAGCAAGCGCCCATCGGAGCAGGAAGACCCGGACCTCTACGTCCATGTGGTGGAAAAGCGGTCGGATGGAATCGTGGTACGCGGCGCCAAGGTCCACACCTCTTGCGCGCCCTACGTGGACGAGATCATCGTCCTCCCCAGCCGCAGCATGGGTCCGGGAGACGAGCCCTGGTCGGTGGCGTTCAGCGTGCCCGTCGCCACCCCCGGGTTGCGGCTGTATTGCTCGGACTTCCTCCACGGCACCGACGATCCCTTCAACCGTCCCATCTCCACCACCCACAAAATGATCGAAACGCTGACCGTCTTCGACAACGTCTTCGTTCCCTGGGAGCGGGTGTTTTTCGAGGGGCGGAACGATCTGGCCAGCGCCGCCGCGCTCACCTTCGTGGAGTTCCATCGCTTTACCGCGGTGAGTTACAAGTTGCCCTTGCTGGACGGCCTGGTCGGCGCGGCCATCGCGGTGGCGCGCGCCAACGGCATCGAGCGCGCCGGCCACGTGCGCGACAAGCTCACCTGGCTCGGCGGTTATGCCGAGATGGTCCGCGGCCTCACCGAACTCGCCGCCCTACGCTGTGAGGTGGAAGAGGGCGTGGCCTATCCGCACGTGTTCACCACCAACATGGCGAAGTGGGTCTTCGCCCGCGACTTCCACCAGGCCATGGAAGTGGTGCAGGATCTCGCCGGCGGATTGCTGGTCACGGGGCCGGCGAACAGCGACTGGGAGTCCGCCGAGATTCGCCCCGTGCTGGAAAAGTATTATCGCGGCGCATGGCCGGCGGAGCGGCGGTTGCCGGTACTGAACCTGATCTCCGAGCTGACCGCGCGCCTCTACGGCGGATACCAGGCAGTGCTGGCGGTCCATGCCGAGGGCTCGATCGAGGCCGAGAAGCTGGCCATGTTCCGCGCCTACAATCCGGAGCGGGCCGTCAATCTTGCGATGAAGCTGGCTGGGCTGGATCAGAAGAAGTAAGGATCGCGTGGGCGTTCTCGACGACAAAGTCGCGATCGTCACCGGCTCGAGCCGCGGCATCGGCCGTGCCATTGCGGAGAGCTTCGTCCGCGAGGGCGCGCACGTCGTTATCTGCGGACGTAAGCAGGAATCGATCGAGCAAGTGGCGCGCGAGATCGGGCCGGCCGCCAGACCTGTCGCCTGTCACGTCGGCCGACTCGCCGACCTCGAAAACCTGGTCGCAACTGCCACGCGCGAGTTCGGACGCATTGACATCCTGGTGAACAACGCCGGTACCAACGTCGGCCAAGGCCCTTGTCTCGCGGTGGACGAAGGCCAGTTCGACAAGATGGTCGAGGTTAACCTCAAGAGCACATTCCGGCTCACCAAGCTGGTGGCGCCGGGGATGTGCGAGCACGGCTCCGGCTCCATCATCAACATGTCTTCCATGTCCGGCCTGCGCCCGCAATTGGAGGGCATGCTCTACAGCATGACCAAGGCCGCACTCATCATGATGACGCAGTGCTACGCCCTTGAGCTGGGGCCCAAGGGGGTGCGCGTGAACGCCATTGCCCCGGGCATGATCGAAACTTCGCTGAGCGAGTACTACTGGAAGGACGACGCGCGGCGCTCGCAGATTCTTGAAAAGCAGCCCATCCAGCGCATCGGCAAAGCGGAGGACGTGGCCGAGTTGGCGCTGCTGCTGGCCAGCGACCGCGGCTCTTACATCACCGGGCAGACTTTCGTGATCGATGGCGGGTTCATGCTATCGGCGCTATAAGCAAGAAGGGTACGGCTCTCGCCATACCCTCTAAATCCCCTACGCTCGGCAGCGTCGTCGGCGACGCCCTATCACTTGGGGATCAGGCCGGTGAAGACGTAGGCTTGGAGCATGGCGATTATCCCGATCACCGCCGCGCCCGCGACCGAATGCCACCACACCGTGCGGAAGATCGGCCCCAGGGCGTGGCTGCGCTCGTAGGGATCGTCATAGCAGGCGGCGCAGGCGACCATGATGGACTGGGGATCGATCATCTTGCCCATAACGCCACCAGTGGAGTTGGTCGCCGAGATGAGGATCTCGTTCAAGTGGAGCTGTTGGGCGGTGATCCGCTGCAGGCTGCCGAACAGGGCGTTTGAGGCGGTGTCGGAGCCGGTCAGGAACACTCCCAGCCAGCCCAGGTAGGCCGCGCAGAAGGGATAAAAGGCCCCGGCGTGGGTGAACGCCAGACCGATCACCGCGTCCGTCCCCGAGTAGCGCGTCATGAATCCGAGCCCCAGCACCTGCGCGATGACCAGGATGGGGATCACCAGGCGGCGGGCGGTTCGCGTGACGGCCTCGCGCCACTGTTTGGCATTCAGCCCCAGGACGAGTCCGGACAACAAGGCCGCCACGAAGACGCCGGTCCCGGCCGCCGACAGCCAGTTGATGTTGAACACGGCCCCCTCAGGCTTGGCGGTGGGCGGGGCTATTGGCGGCATGCGCTGGACCAGGTTATGGAGCGCCGGCATTTGCCACTGCGGCAGTGAGAGCTTACCCGCAAAGACACTGCCGAGCAGGGTGGTCTTAAAGGTGATGCCCGCAAAGAGGTTGTTCAGGTAGGTCTTCCACGGCTGCCAACCCCAAAGGGCGCAGCAGACAATGAGGATCGCCCACGGAACCCAGGCATACGCCGTCTGGCCGGCGGTGTACGGGTACACCCACTCCGACTTGTCCGTGGTGACCGTCGCCGTGCTCTTTCCGGCCTCGGCCAGGGCCTTGCGCTCCGACCGCAGCAGGAACCGCGTCTTGGGGTGCCAGACAAAGCGCAGGAACAGGGCGGTGCAGATAACGGAGAAGACGCCCGCGACCACGTCGGTCATGAGGTGGAATGGCGTCGCGGACGCGAACCACTGCATGACGGCGAAGGAGACGCCCGCGCACAGCGCTCCCGGCCACACCTCCCAGGCCTCTTTCCAGGTGCCCCCTTCCATCAGGACGAACGCGGTGACCAGCCAGAACGGGACAAGGATGGAAACAAAGGGTAGCTGGTGCCCGACCATGGTGGAAAGCTTCAGTTGATCGAGGCCGGTCACGGTCGCCAGCATGACGATGGGCGTGCCGATGGCTCCGTAGGCGACCGGGGCGGTGTTCGCCAAGAGGTTGAGAACGGCCGATTGGAACGGGGGGAATCCCAGGCCTACCATGACCGCTCCGGCGATGGCCACTGGCGTCCCGAACCCGGAGGTCCCCTCAATGATGGCGCCGAAGGAGAATGCGATCAGAATGACCTGGAGGCGCCGGTCGAACGAGATGTGAATGATGGATTCCTTCACAACCTCGAACTTACCGGAGATGAGGGTCATGTTGTAGAGGAAGATAGCCCCGATAATGATCCAGATGATCGCCAGGAACCCGGATAGAACCCCGTAGCCGAAGGCCGAGAAGGCAGACTTGAGCGGCATCCCGAAGCCCAAGGTGGTGACAAGGAACGCTGCGATGACCCCGTAGAACGCCGCATACGGGGCACTGATGCCGAGATGCCTCACGCCCTTTTTGTCGCGATGGGGGTAGAGGGCGATGAAAAACAGCAAGGTGCAAATGGGAAGGGCGGCCACGATCGTGGAGATAATGGCGTTGTTGAAGGGGTTATAGACCTGATGCCAGACCATCGCTGTCTCCTTAATGGGGCCGAACCGCGAATGTTGACATCCGAACCGCGAATGTTGCCAGCCCGCCGGTAGACTGTCAAGCAATTATGCACAATTTCTGGTGACAGTTCCGGCTACCATGGCTGCGTGCCCATGCCCCTATCGCCTCGCCGGATCGGGCTCGCACGCGCATTGTCCAAGCTGGGCTACTGCTCACGCTCGCATGCTTGCGAGTTGATCCACGCTGGAAGGGTCACGCTCAACGGCGCGCGGCGGCGCGATCCTGAGGCTCCCGTTAACTTGGCGGCCGATCGGATCAAAGTTGATGGCGCCGCCGTCACCAGCCGCGGCAAGCGTTATCTAATGTTGAACAAACCGCGCGGGCTCGTCACCAGCGCTTCCGATGAAAAGGGCCGGGAGACCATCTATTCCTGCCTGGACCGGGACCTGCCGTGGGTGGCGCCGGTTGGGCGACTCGACAAGGCCAGCGAAGGGCTGCTCCTCCTGACCAGCGACTCGGAGTGGGGCGCGCGCGTGCTCGATCCAGATACCCATCTTGAGAAGACCTACCACGTGCAGATCTCTGGCCACGCGCAACCGCAAGTGGTCCGATCGTTGATGCAAGGTGTCACCACGGACGCGGGCTTTCTCCGGGTTCGGCACGCTTCGATCCTGCGCCAGGGTGCGCGCAACACCTGGCTGGAGATTCTTCTGGACGAAGGCAAGAACCGCCACATCCGCCGCCTGCTGGAGGCGCTGGGGATCGAAGTGCTGCGCCTGGTGCGCGTCGCCATCGGCCCGCTCGTCCTGGGAGATCTGCCCAAGGGCGCGTCCCGCGAGCTCACCGCCGACGAGAAGCAGGCATTGGATCTGGCCATGAGGAGCCTACAAACTCGCGCCCCGCGCCGCTAGCCGAACTATAATGTTCGGTTTTTCTCCGGTCATTCGAAATCATCGAGAGGTATTTATGAGCACCACGCCAACCGACGCCATCACCCTCGGGCGCGCAGAAGGCTTGAAATCATTCCTCGCCGCGCGCGACTTCCTCTTCCGCCATCGTGAAGACTACGAGACCGCCTATCGCGACTTTCGCTGGCCGCAGCTCACCAGGTTCAACTGGGCGCTGGATTACTTCGATACCTACTCCAAGGGCAACAAGAAGGCCGCGCTCTGGATCCTGGACGAGAGCGGCGCGGAGCTGAAGCTGAGCTTCGAAGAGATGTCGCGCCGCTCCAACCAGGTAGCCAACTTCCTGCGCCAGCGTGGCGTCGGCCGCGGCGACCGCCTGGTGGTCATGCTGCCCAACGTGGTTGCCATTTGGGAGATCATGCTGGCGGCCATGAAGCTAGGAGCCATCGTCATTCCCGCCGCGACCCTGCTCACCGTGGAGGATCTTCGCGACCGCCTCCAACGCGGCAACGCCCGTCACGTCATCGCCACCTCCGCGGCGGTCGATCGTTTTGCCAGTGTTGCCGGCGATTACACCCGCGTCATCGTCGACGGCGAGGCCAAGGGATGGACCCCGTATCAGCAAGCCTACGATCAATCTCCTGAGTTCACGCCTGACGGCCCGACCAACGCCACCGATCCATTTCTGCTTTACTTCACCTCCGGCACCACGGCGATGCCTAAGCTGGTGGTGCACACCCACCAGAGCTATCCCGTGGGCCATCTGGCCACCATGTACTGGGCCGGCCTGCGTCCGGAGGACATCCACCTGAACATCAGCTCTCCCGGCTGGGCCAAGCACGCCTGGAGCAGCTTCTTCGCGCCGTGGAACGCGGGCGCTACCATCTTCGTCCACGCCTACAGCCGCTTCGACGCCAAGGCCACGCTCTCGGCGGTGGCGCGCTGCGGCGTCACCACCCTGTGCGCACCGCCGACGGTGTGGCGCCTGTTCGTGCTCGAAGACCTCCAGTCCTTCCCGGTGAAGCTGAACAACCTGATCGGCGCCGGCGAGCCGCTCAATCCCGAGATCATCGACAAGGTCCGCAAGGCCTGGGGAATCACCATCCGCGACGG
>DATNJE010000100.1:0-6312 GCA_035604095.1 Terriglobales bacterium | reverse complement strand
GAATGCTATGCTTTCCGCGAAGCCCGTGTCCGCGCCCATCCGTGATTACCGCCGCCAAGATTTTGAAACCCTGTGGCAGATCGATCAGGCGTGTTTCGCGCGAGGGATTTCCTATAGCCGCCGCGAGCTTGCCTTCTACCTAGCCAGGAAACGCGGCTTTACCCTGGTGGCGGAGCTGGAAGGCAAAATCATCGGCTTCGTGGTGGTGGACCGCGACCGCCAGGGCCAGGCACACGTCATCACCATCGACGTGCTGCCGGAGGGGCGCCGCTCGGGCCTGGGCTCGCGCCTGATGGTGGCGGCGGAAGAGCGCCTGCTCACGCTCGGATGTTCGGTGGTCATCCTGGAGGCCGCGGTGGACAACGCCGCCGCTCTCGCCTTTTATAAGCGGCACGGCTACACGGCGATCCATACCATCCCCCGCTACTACCTCGACAGCATCGATGCGCTGGTCCTCTCCAAGGTGTTGACCGCGTAGAACTCGGAACTCGGTACTTGGTACTTGGTACTCGGTACTTGTACATTGTCCGCGTGAAAGTCGCGGTCCAGGGCGAAGCCGGCTCGTTCAGCCACGAAGCGGCGAGGCAGATGGTGCCGGGCTGCACGGTCGTACCCTGTGCCGCCTCGGTGGACGTATTCGCCCGGGTCGGCTCGGGCGCCGTTTCCGCGGCGGTGATTCCCATCGAGAACTCGCTAGCCGGCTCGGTGGCGGAGCACCTGGATCTGCTGCTGGCTTCGGACGTCTTCATCCACCGCGAGTTCCCCCTGCGCATCCAGCACAACCTGATCGCCGCGCCGGGGGTGAAGCTGGCCGAACTGACCCGCGTTTTCTCGCATCCCGTCGCCCTCGACCAGTGCCGCGATTTTTTTCGCCGCCACCGCAAGATCGAAGCCGTGCCTTTCTACGACACCGCCGGCGCCGTCAAGCACGTGGTCGGCAACCAGCTCCAGCACACGGCGGCGATTGCCGGGCGGCAGGCGGCAGCGGAGTACGGCGGGCGCATCCTCCAGCGCGGTCTGGAGGACGACAAGCAGAACTTCACGCGCTTCTTTCTCATCACCCGCAGCCGGCGTCCGCGGCCCGGCGCCAACAAGACCTCGCTGGCCTTCTCGCTGAAGAACGTGCCCGGCGTGCTGTTCAAGGCGCTGAGCGTGTTTGCCCTGCGCGACCTTGATCTGTGCAAAATCGAGTCGCGCCCGGTACGCGGCCGCCCCTGGGAGTACCATTTCTACGTGGATGTCCTCCACCGTCGCGGCCAGGCAGCGGATGTGGAGAACGCGTTGCGCCACCTGAGCGAAATCTCCCACTTCGTCAAGGTGCTGGGGAAGTATCCTGCGGCCAGGTAGCGCCGGCGTCTCGCCGGCAGGCCCCGTGCGGAGGGCCGAAGGGAATCACAGACCTAAACAGTCCGAGCGGGTACCCTGTACTCCTGGTAGCTGGCATCTTACTGCTGGCATCGACTAAAATCCGGCGGCGCGCGGTAAGGGTCGCGCCTGCAACTTTCGGGTCGCGAGGCTCATCAACTGAATAGCATTTTTTCTCAATGATTCGCACTCATAAGGAGTCATATGGCAAGCGAAGCGCGTAGTGACGAGCAAGTCCGGCCCAGCCCTGAGCAGACGGCAAACGGGTTACCGGTGTTGCCGGTGCGCGATACCGTGCTCTTTCCGCATGCCGTGCTTCCTCTTACTGTGGGGCGGGAGAGCTCGGTCAACCTGATCAATTCGTTGGGGGAAGACAAGACCATCGTTGTGGTGGCCCAGCGCGAGGCCCGCATCGACAACCCCCAACCCACCGATCTCTATAGCATCGGCACCCTGGCCACCGTGCACAAGGTGGTCAAGATGCCCAACCAGAGCCTGTTCGTGTTCACCGAAGGCCTGGAGCGGGTGCGGATGACGGATTACATCCAGCTCAGCCCCTTCCTGCGGGCGCGCACCGAGATTATCCCGGAAGAAGAGTTCCGCAAGACGGCGGAGGAAGAAGCGCTGCACCGTAACGTGCTGACGCTGTTCCAGCAGATCGTGGCCACCTCGCCCACGCTTTCCGACGAGCTGCAGACCGTGGCCATGAACATCGACGACTCCGGGCGCTTGGCAGACTTCATCGCATCCTCGTTGCCCTCGCTGGCCACCAAGGACAAGCAGGAGCTGCTCGAGACCACCGACATCCGCGTGCGCCTGGACCGCATCAACCGCCATCTCGCCAAGGAACTTGAGGTCCAAACCCTGCGCAGCAAGATCCAGTCCGAGGTCCAGGACCAGGTGCAGCAGACTCAGCGCGAGTACTACCTGCGCGAGCAGATGAAGGCCATCCAGAAGGAACTGGGCGAGCAGGACGAGACCACGCGCGACATCGAAGAGCTGCGCGCCAAGATCGACGCCGCCGGCATGCCGGAAGAGGTCAAGAAGGAAGCGCTCAAGGAGCTGACCCGGCTGCAGCGCATGTCGCCCATGGCCGCCGACTACTCGGTCACGCGCAACTACATCGAGTGGCTGGCGGTGCTGCCCTGGGCCAAGTCCTCGGGTGGGGAAGTGGACATCAACAAGGCGCGCGAAGTCCTGGAAGCCGACCACTACGACCTGCAGAAGGTGAAGGACCGCATCCTCGATTACCTCTCGGTGCGCCGGCTGAAGCCCAACATGAAGGGGCCGATCCTGTGCTTTGTCGGGCCTCCGGGCGTGGGCAAAACCTCGCTGGGCAGGTCGATCGCGCGCGCCCTGGGCCGCAAGTTCACGCGGCTGTCGCTGGGCGGGGTGCACGACGAGGCCGAGATCCGCGGCCATCGCCGCACCTATATCGGCGCGCTGCCGGGGCAGATCATCCAGGGCATCCGCCGGGCCGAGACCAACGATCCCGTCTTCATGCTGGACGAGGTGGATAAGCTCGGCCGAGACTGGCGCGGCGATCCCTCCTCGGCGCTGCTGGAGACGCTGGACCCGGAGCAGAACAACACCTTCCGCGACAACTATCTCGACGTGCCCTTCGATCTGTCGAAGGTGCTCTTCATCACCACGGCCAACCAGCTCGACCCGGTTCCCGAGCCGCTGCGCGACCGCATGGAGATCATCGAGCTCCAGGGGTACACCGAGGATGAGAAAGTACACATTGCCGAGCGTTATCTGGTGCCGCGGCAGATCGAGGAGAATGGCCTGAAGGCCGAACAGATCGAGTTCCCCGAGGAGTCCCTGCGCCGCATCATCCGCCACTACACGCGCGAGGCCGGGGTGCGCAGCCTGGAGCGCAACATCGGCACCCTCTGCCGCAAGCAGGCGCGCCGCATCGCCGAGGGCAAGCCCGACAAGCTGGTGGTCTCCCAGGAAGACATCAAGCAGTTCCTGGGCGGGGAGAAGATCCGAGTGGAGACCGAAATCGCCGAGCGCACCAAGCGCCCCGGCGTGGCGGTCGGCCTGGCTTGGACGCCCACCGGCGGCGATGTGCTCTTCGTCGAGGTCAACAAAATGAAGGGCAAGGGCAACTTCACCATGACTGGCCAGATCGGCCAGGTGATGCAGGAGTCCATGCAGGCGGCGCTGACCTGGGTGCGCTCCCACGCCCAGGAGCTGGGAGTCTCCGAAGATTTCTTCTCCGCCCACGACCTGCACATTCACGTGCCCGCGGGCGCCATCCCCAAGGACGGCCCCTCGGCCGGCGTGACCATGGTGACGGCCATCGTGTCGTTGCTCACCGACCGCTCGGTGCGTCCCTATATGGCTATGACCGGGGAGATCACCCTCAGCGGCAACGTGCTGCCGGTGGGCGGCATCAAGGAAAAATTCCTGGCCGCCAAGCGCGCCGGCGTCCACGACATCATCCTGCCGGGCGAAAACAAGATGAACGTTGAAGAGGACATCCTGCCGGAGCAGCTCGAGGGTGTGACCGTGCACTACGTCAACAACATCGACGAAGCTCTGGGCGTTGCCCTGCCCTCGAGCCCGACCGAGGAGAAGAAGGACGCGGAAGAGCGCGAGCAGCATTTGCAGCAAGTCCCGGTCTAGCCGCGAGATCCACCACGGAGGCAGGGAGACACGGAGAAACCAAATGTTTTCTCCGTGCCTCCGTGTCTGGTGTGCCGTCGAAAACCCGCGGAAAGCGTTTATCCTGTACCCATGCAGGTTCGAGTGCTGTTTTTCGGCGCCTTGCGCGACTTGGCCGGCCGCAGCAACGACGCCCTGACGCTTCCCGAGGGCGCGCGTCTCTCCGACCTGCTGGCCCACTACGAGGCCGCCCTACCGCGGCTCAAGGATTTCCTGCCCGCGATTGCGCTCTCCATCAACCAGGAATATGCCGCTCCCGGCGCGGCGTTGCACGATCAGGACGAGGTTGCTCTGCTGCCGCCGGTCAGCGGAGGCAATGACGACCGGCGGCTCCCCGCTCACGTCGCGCTCGTCCGCGATCGCATTGCCACCGAGACCGTGCTGGCCGCGATCAAGCAGCCCGAGGATGGCGCGGTGGTGGTCTTCGAAGGCATCGTGCGCGACCATACCCGCGGCCGCCGCACTCTCCATCTTGACTATGAAGCGTACGAGCCCATGGCGCGCCGCAAGCTGGAGGAACTCGCAAAGGAAGCCCTCGAACGATTCGAGATTCGTGAGCTGGCTATGGTCCATCGCCTGGGACGCCTCCAGCACTCGGAGACCAGCGTGCTGATCGCGGTAGCCTCCGCGCATCGCGCCGCCGCCTTCGACGCCTGTCGATGGCTCATCGACACCCTCAAGAAGACCGTGCCCATCTGGAAGAAGGAGCATTTCGCGGACGGAGCTGTCTGGGCCGATGGCGAGCCTTTTCCCGAAGAAATTCCTACAGCCGGAAGAACGCTGGCCGGCCCACCGGCATCCAAGTGAATAGTTCTCCTGTGCGCCATTCGATGAGATTCGTGCTGGCCCTGGCCGCACTGGCCGGGGTGACCGCTGCCGCCCAGACCACGGCTCCGTCGCCGCGCCCCGAGCGGCCCAGCGACAAAGCCCCCACCTACCGCGTGGACGTCAAGCTGGTGAGCGTGTCCGTCACCGTCACCGACGATCGCGGCGCTCCGGTCTCCACGCTCAAGAAGGAAGATTTCGAGGTGCGGGAAGACGGCATCGAGCAGAAACTGGCCGTGTTCGACCGCGAGTCCGCCATGCCGCTCTCCATCGTCCTGGCCATTGACGCCAGCCTGAGCACGGCCAAGGACCTCAAGCAGGAGCTGGACGCGGCGCGCGCCTTTGCCCGCTCCGTCCTGCGGCCGCAAGACGCGCTGGCGCTCTACCAGTTCAGCGAAATCGTGGAAGACCTGGTGCCCTTCACCTCCGACCTGCGGCTCATCGACCGCGGCATATCGCGCGTCCAGGTGGGCGCCGCCACCGCGCTCTACGACGCCATCTTTCTGGGCTCGCAGTCGCTCATGCGCCGGCAGGGAAGAAAGGTGCTGGTGGTGATCACCGATGGCGGCGATACCATGAGCCGGGTGGACTACCACGGCGCCCTGCGCGAGGCCCAGCAGGCCGATGCCCTGGTGTACAGCATCATCATGGTGCCGATTCAGGCCAGCGCCGGCCGCAATACCGGTGGCGAGCACGCCCTCATCCAGATGTCCGAGGACACCGGCGGCAAGCACTACTACGCCGATACGGCGCAGGAGATCGACCGCGCCTTCCGCCGCATCAGCGATGAACTGCGCACCCAGTATGTGCTTGGCTACTACCCCCGCCAGCGGCTGAGCGCCTCCGATTTCCGCCGCATCCAGGTGAAGGTAACGCCACCGGCCGACGCCGGCATGCCGCTGCCGCTGCACTCCCGCTATCGCACCGGCTACTACACCAGCAAGGCACAGTGACCGGCGGCGCGGCGGGATCGCGCTGGCGTGTACAATGTCGTCATGCCGTTCCAATCTTCCATGGCGCCGCAGCACAAGAAGTCCAGGAACCCTCCTCCGGACGATACCTTCCAGGAAGCCGCTTATCTGAAGTCGCTGGGCGAGAAGCAGACTCCGGTCAGCATCAAGCTGCTCGATGGCGAGATCGTGAAAGGCTGGATCGAATACTACGACCACAAGATGATCCGCCTGACCCGCGAGGGCGCGCCCAATCTTTTCATCTTCAAGCACGAGATCCTGTACATCTCCGAGGACGGCGCCACCCGCAAGCCTCGGCGCGAGCCGTGAGCACCGAGCGGGCCAGCGAGTTCGTTTCCGCCATCGAGCCCATCGCCCGCGAAGCCGGCGAACTGCTGATGGGCTACTTCGCGCGCCACGTAACCATCGAGTACAAGGGAGACGCTGACCTGGTCACCGCGGCCGACCGCGCCTCAGAAGCCCTCATCATCGACCGCCT
>DATNJE010000099.1:0-6483 GCA_035604095.1 Terriglobales bacterium | reverse complement strand
CAACGCAGAAGGAGCAAGCTTTCACGCCGGTATTTTACGCTTGGGGCGGAGAGGTTGGGGCGATGTTTTGACGATCATCCCCGGGCGCACTAATATGCGCGTGGCCTGAAACGGGGGCAACCCGCATGCAGCAGCACCACTGGAAGGTCGGCGACTCAGTCCAGTTAACCAAGACGTTCGGCGATGCGGAAATCGAGAAGTTCGCCGAGCTCACCGGAGACCGCAATCCCCTGCACATGGACGAGGCCTTCGCGGCGCGGACGCGGTTCAAGCGCCGCATCGCGCAAGGCATCCTGAGCGCGTCGCTGATCTCCACCTGCATCGGCATGCACTTGCCCGGCACCGGCGCGATCTACCTGGATCAGAAGCTGCGGTTCGTCAAGCCCGTGTATGTGGGCGATACCGTGACTTTGACAGCAACGGTCAGCCACATCCGCCATACCCGCGAAGAAAGGCCCCTGCTGACGCTAGCCACCATCTGGACCAACCAGCACGGCCAGAAGGTGATCGAGGGCGAAGCGCACGTCATGCTGATGGCGCCCGAGGAGATCTCCGGCTGATCCCGCAGCCGGCAACTCGCGAGGCACTCCGGCTGTAGCGGGTCGGTTTCCGGTTGAGCTGCTGCATGGTTCTTGGGGGATTACTTGTGAGAACGCGATTTTGCAACAACTATCCCCCACACGCCTTCGCCAGAAACCCGTGGGCCCAGCACCCACTTGTGTGGTTGGGTCGCAGGCGGTGAGCGCGGATGTGCCGGCCGACAGTTCGAGAAAGCGACGCCTGGAAATTGTTATCACTTACCTCCCGGGGCCACCTTCTGGTGCGGCTTCAGCGCGTGTGGTGGATGACAGGTAACACAGGTTTTGTGTTTCATGAATGGATCGGACTTCAGTTGTGCCACCAGCTCGGGGTGACATCCCTCGCATACGCTCAACGGCGGCTTGGCCGTGAAGCTCTCTTTCACGTTGCCATGGCACACGGTGCAATCGACCTGGTTGACGCCATGCGGCCCGGCATTCCATTCCGCATACAGCCCCCTATGGCAGTCGGAACAGTTTTTTCCGGGTGGAATCTTCTGATGGACGATTTTCTGGGCGATCGCAGGCTGGACGGCAGCGGCCGAAGCCAGTAGAACGAGCAGGACAAAGCTGAACAAACGCGCGCGGAAACTGTTCATCGGCAGATCTCCTGAGTACGAGTTTGCAGTATGGGACCGGCGGTGGCCGCCGTCGGTGATGCCGATCACGCCTCACCGTAATGCGATCTGCCGCACTGGCCGCGAGGTCTGTTGCCAAAGGAAGGGTCACAATCCTGGCTTTATACGGGGCAATCCGGAAGTAATCCACACAAAAGAAAAGGCCTTCGGGTTGACCGCAGGATAGTTGACGATAACAGGCGTTCACACAAGTGACCGTCCGGCTGATCCCGCAGCCGGCAACTAGCGAGGCACTCCGGCTCTTGGTTGCGCAGCCGCGCGCGTGTTGATAGTATGACCGACAATCCGCCGGACGGGGGTCCGCGGGGCACTCGTTCAATTCAATCTTCTGACAAGAGGGTAGACGATGGGGCTTGCGCTCCTGTTCATCATCTGGCTGATCACTCTCTCCAGCACCTACTATTTTGTGATCCAGAAATGGGCGCCGCTGCCGGTGGCCTCGGCGAACGGGGTGTTGATCGACCACCATTTCACCTGGACCTACATCCTGATGGGGATCGTCTTCCTGGCGGCGCAGTTGGGGCTCGGCTACCTGGTGTGGAGGTATCGTGACCGCGGCCAGAAGGTGCAGTACAGCCACGGCAACACCACCATGGAGGTCACCTGGACGCTGCTGACCGCCGTCCTCTTTATGGGGCTGAACCTCTCGGGCGAGAAGATCTGGGCGGAGGCGCGCTTCCAGGGGGCTGCACCAGGAGCGGTGCAGGTGGAGGTGACCGGCCTGCAGTTTGCCTGGTACTTCCGCTATCCCGGTCCGGACGGCAAGCTGGGCCACACCAAGCCGGAACTGGAAGATGCCTCGGTGGGAAATCCCGTGGGCATTGATCCCGATGATCCCGCCGGCAAGGACGACGTCGTGACCGGCACCATGTACCTTCCAGTCGACCGCGAAGCCGAGCTGGTGCTGCGCTCGCAGGACGTGATCCACAGCTTCTTCGTCCCCGCCATGCGCTTCAAGCAGGATGCCGTGCCCGGCCTGATGATCCACATGCACTTCACCCCCACCAAGCTCGGCGATTACGAGATCGCCTGCGCCGAACTCTGTGGCCTGGGGCATTACAAGATGCACGGCATGCTGAAGGTGGTCAGCCAGGCGGACTACGACAAGTGGCTGGCCGCCAAGGTGGCGGAGAAACTGGCGCAGTAATGAAGTATTCATCCATCATCCCGGAGAGCAAAACTCGATGAGTGAGCAACACGCGCACGCAGCGCCTACAGGCTTTATCCGCAAGTATGTCTTCAGCCTCGATCACAAGGTGATCGGCCTCCAGTACTACTTCCTGGCGCTGGTGGCGGTGTTCGTGGGCATGTTCCTGTCGCTGTTCATGCGCATCCACCTGGTGTGGCCGGAGGCCAATCTGCCGTGGTTCGGGCACATCAAGCCGGAGCAGTACCTGACGCTGCTCACCATGCACGGCACCATCATGGTGTTCTTCGTGCTGACCACGGCGCCGCAGAGCGGCTTCGGCAATTACTTCCTGCCTATCCAGATCGGGGCGCCGGACATGGCCTTCCCCACCCTGAACATGCTTTCGTTCTGGACCACGTTCGTGTCGTTCGTGGTGATGCTTGCCGCGTTCTTCGTGGAAGGCGGAGCGCCGCTGGCGGGCTGGACCAATTACGTCACGCTGAGCGCCATCCCTTCGGCCGGGCCCGGCCTGGGATTGGGCGAAGACTTGTGGATCATCAGCATCGCGATCTTCTGCGTGGCTTCGCTGATGGGCGCGCTGAACTTCATCACCACCACGCTCGACCTGCGGGCGCGCGGCATGTCGTTGTTCCGCATGCCGCTTACCTGCTGGGCGTGGTTCGTCACCGCCATGCTCGGCTTGCTGGCCTTCGGCGTGCTGCTCGCCGGCGGCATCCTGCTGCTGCTCGACCGCAACGTGGGCACCAGCTTCTTCGTGCCCGGCGGCCTGAACGTCAGCGGCAATCTCAGCTTCCCGCCCGGAGGCTTGAATCCCGGCGGACACCCCATCACCCACACCGGCGGCTCGCCGCTGTTGTGGCAGCACCTGTTCTGGTTCTTCGGACACCCGGAGGTGTACATCGCCATCCTGCCGGGTATGGGAGTGGCTTCGCAGTTGCTCTCCACCTTCTCGCGCAAGCCCATCTTCGGCTACAAGGCGATGGTGTATGCCATCCTGTCCATCGGCATGCTCGGCTTCCTGGTGTGGGGCCACCACATGTTCATGAGCGGCATGAGCCCCTACTCGGCCTTCGCCTTCTCGGTGATGACCATGGCCATCGGCGTGCCATCCGCGATCAAGACCTTCAACTGGCTGGGCACGCTCTGGGGCGGACGCATACGTTTCGCTACGCCCATGCTGTTTGCCATCGGCTTCGTTTCGTTGTTCGTCTCCGGCGGATTGAGCGGACCGTTCCTGGCGCAGCCGGTGCTGGACATCCCGCTGCACGACACCGCCTTCGTGGTCGCGCATTTCCACCTGATCATGGGCGTGGCCGCCATCTTCGGCATCTTCGCCGGAACCTACTACTGGTTCCCCAAGATGTTCGGGCGGATGATGAACGAGACTCTGGGAAAAATTCACTTCTTCATAACTCTGGCCGGCACCTACGCCGTGTTCATGCCCATGCACTACCTGGGGATGGCCGGACAGCCGCGGCGCTACTCGCAGTTCACCGAACTGCAGTATTTGCAGCACCTTATCCCATTGAACCAGTTCATTTCGATCGCCGCGTTCATCACCATCGCCGCGCAGTTTGTGTTCGTGTTCAACCTGTTCTGGAGCATGAAGAAGGGCAAGAAAGCGGAGATCAACCCCTGGGAAGCCACCACGCTGGAGTGGACGGTGCCTTCGCCGCCGCCGCATGACAACTTTGGCGGCGTGACGCCGGTGGTGAATCATGGACCGTACGAATACAGCGTGCCCGGTGCGGCCAAGGACTACATCATGCAGACCGATCCGGCGACGGTGACCGCGCACTAAGGGCACGGATGGCTACGACTTTGAGTCCGGTAGCAGTCGACGAGCCGAAGCTAGGCGGGCGCGGGCCGACGATGGCTCCACCGCCGCGCGATGGCGGCTGGGGAGGCGGACGTCCCGACGAGCATCGCGACCGCCTGCGCCGCTACCGCATCGGCATGTTCTTCGCCCTGACGGCGGTGGTGATGCTGTTCGTCTCCTTCACCAGCGCTTACATCGTCCGCCAGGGCGTGGGCACGTGGAGCGATGCTTCCGCCCGCTATGTCACCGACTGGCAACCTATCAGCCTGCCGCCCATTCTTTGGGTGAACACGGTCATCCTGCTGCTCTCGAGCTTCACGCTGGCGATGGCGCAGCGCACGCTCTCGCGCAAGCTAAAGGCTGCGCCCCGTGGCGGAACATTGACCATGCCGGAGCCGTTGCTGATCGTTGACGGTCAGCGCTCCATCCCGTGGCTGGGAATCACCGTGGTTCTGGGCGCGGGCTTCCTGGTCGGGCAACTGCTCGCGTGGGAACAACTGCGGCACTTGGGGATCTTCGTCAGCACCAATCCCAGCAGCTCGTTCTTCTACGTGCTGACCGGCACGCACGGCATCCACCTGCTGGGCGGAGTTCTGGCGCTCGGCTACGCCGGCATGACTTCCCTGCTGCGCAAGCCGTTGGCGACGCGCTTCCTGGTGGTGGACGTAACGGCGCTCTATTGGCACTTCATGGATTTTTTGTGGATCTACATATTTGCCCTGCTGCACTTCGCGCGTTGAGCGCGCTGGAGGACGTAACACGATGGCGGATGTAGCGATGCATCACCCGGCGGTAGAAGCGTTTGAACCGCCGCTGTTTCGCACCAACTCCAAGAAGTTGGGCATGTGGCTGTTCATCATGTCCGACTCGCTCACCTTCGGGGCGCTGCTGTTCGCGTACAGCTACGGGCGCATCTCGAATCCGGCGTGGCCGATGCCCTTCGGTTCGCCGAGCATCATGCGCGCCAGCGTCATGACTTTCTTCCTGCTGTCGAGCTCGCTGACCATGGTGCTGGGGGTAGCGGCGGCGGGCGCCGGCAGGATGTCCGCCGCAACTCGCTGGATCCTGGCCACCATGGCTCTGGGCGCCGGGTTCGTAGTGCTGCACTCGGTGGAGTGGACTGGGCTGATCCATGAAGGCTTGACGCCCTTCAAGAATCCGTGGGCGGCGGGCGTGCCTCAGTTCGGCGGAACGTTCTTCACCTTGACCGGCATGCACATGCTGCACGTGACGCTGGGCGTCATTTATCTGGGCGTGGTGGCGCTGCGCAGGAAGTGGATCCCCATCCTGCTGGTGCTGTGGCTGCTGGCTTGGCTGCTGACGCCGGCCTCGAGCCCGTTCCACTATGGGGCGCACGTGCTGCTCTTGGGAGCCATCGTCGCTAGCATGATCCTTTACTTTAAGCCTAAGCAGTACGACGCTGTAGACATTGAAGTTAGCGGCCTGTACTGGCACTTCGTCGATCTGGTGTGGATGTTCATTTTCCCGCTGGTGTACCTGATGTCCACCCGCATCACCTAGGAGGAATGATGGCGCACGGAACGCCGACGGCAACTGCGGAAGCCCACCAGCCCAAGGCCGGACAGTTCTTCTGGGTGTGGGGCGGACTGCTGATGCTGACCGCGATTGAGGTTTATCTCGGCTACCAGAACATGCAGCCCCTGAAGATGCTGTTCATCCTGCTGGGGCTGTCGATCATCAAGTCGGCGCTCATCATCCTTTACTTCATGCACATGAAGTTCGAGATTCGCAGCATGCGCTACGTGCTGATGACCGCCCTGATCGTCTGCCTGTGCCTGATGACTGTCTTTTTCGCCGATGCCGCGCGCATCATCTCCCTGGGGGTACGCTGATGAAGCTCCGCCTGGCCACGCTCGCGCTGCTGGTTGCGTTGTGGGCCGTCCCGGCCTTCGGGCAGGGCTGTGCCATGTGCTACTCGAGCGCCGCCGGCGCCGGCGAGAAGTCGCAGAAGGCCCTCAACCGCGCCGTGCTGGTGCTGCTGGTTCCGGCGGTGACTATGCTGGTGGGATTCGTGGGCATCGCCTTCGTGTACCGCCGCGAGCGCGAGGAGTAACGCCGGCGTCCCGCCGGCTGTCGCGAGGGCATCTTGCCTTCGCCCTCTCTGGCAGGTTCTCTTCTCGCCGCTTATAATGAAAGATTCCACAGCGCGTCTTCCCCGCGCTGTGGCGGTCCCTTGGAGATGTCCACGGAAAGCATTGTTGTACGCGGCGCCCGCGTTCATAATCTCAAGAACATCGACTTCGACATTCCCCACAACACCATGACGGTGGTGACGGG
>DATNJE010000098.1:0-3460 GCA_035604095.1 Terriglobales bacterium | reverse complement strand
GGACTTCATCATGGCCTCGAAGGCCTTCAGTTGCATCCAGAGCTGGCCCTTGTCGTCCACGGCGCCGCGGGCGTAAATGTTCTGGTTGCGCTCGGTGGGCTCGAACGGCGGCGAGAGCCACTCCTCCAGCGGATCGGGCGGTTGCACGTCGTAGTGCGCGTAGCAGAGCGCCGTGGTCTTGCCAGACGCGTGCAGCCAGTCGGCGTAGACCAGCGGGTGTCCCTTGGTGGGGATTACTTCCACATGCTCGAATCCGATGCGCCCCAGCTCGGCGGCCACGAAATCCGCCGCCCGGCGCACGTCGGGCTTGTGCTCATCCAGCGTGCTGACGCTGGGAATGCGGAGCAGGTCTTTAAGTTCGTTCAGAAATCTTTGCTGATTCTCACGCGCATAGGTCACGGGAGCATCGACTACGCTTGCCATATGAATGTCCTCTCGATGACTGAGTATACAACCCGTGAGCCTGCCCGTGCAGCGGGCCCATCAGAACCTCGCCGGTGAAAAAGCGCTCAGGTCGAAGTCCGGCTTCAAACCGCGCACCACCTGCGACATGACCAGCGCCGTCACCGGGGCCAGCAGGATGCCGTCGCGATAGTGCCCGGCGGCGACAAAGTAGTTCGGCACCTCGGTCGCGCCCAGCAGCGGCAGCGCATCGGGCGTGCCCGGACGCAGGCCCGCCCATGTCTCCAGCAGGCGCGCTTCGCCCAAATCCGGGAACAGCCTGGCGGCGGCTTGGTGCAGCCGCTGGATGGTCTCCGGGTCCACGCGCTTGTCGAAGCCGGCATCTTCGAGCGTCGAGCCGATCACGATCCGCCCGTCGCTACGCGGCACCGCGTATACCTCGGGCGCGCGCACCACGTGGTTGACGAGCCCGTGCTGGGCGGTGACCACACACAACATCTGTCCCTTGATCGGCCGGGTGGGGAAACGCAGCGGCGAAACTTGCCCCGCCCACGCGCCACAGCAGTTCACCACCGCGCCGGCGGTGTAGGTTGTCTTCGCCGTCTTGACCGCCACGGCGCGCCCGCCTTCGACCTCGACTCCGGTGACTGCGGCGCCGGAGACAATGTCGATGCCGCGATGTTTCGCCGCCTTCACCGACGCAGCCATCAGACCACGCGGATCCACCCATCCTTCCGGCGTCCAGTACGCCGCCTCGCCGGAATACGCGAGGCGCGGCTCTAGGCGCGCGATATCGTCCGCCCCGAGCGCCCGCCATTCTCCTGTAGAGACGTAGCTTGCTGCGTCTCCTTCCGCCGGCTGCTCGAAGTACGCGATCGTGCCCTGGGTCCGCAGGTCCACACCCATTCCCGACTCGTCTTCGATCTCGCGCACGAACTCGGGGTACATGCCGGCGCTGGCCCGCGCCAGCCGCTGCAGCGGGACCGGCAGCATGGGATCGCACCAGGCCAGCATGCCGGCGGCGGCGTGCGAGGCTTCGCGTCCAGGCTCGCCGCGCTCCACGATCAGCACGCTGGCGGCGTGCTTGCGCAGTTCCCGCGCCAACGACACTCCGACGATGCCGCCTCCGGCGATCACCGCGTCCCAGCTTTTCACGCCAGCATTCTAGCGGAGGGCAACGCTTCGGCTCAGCATTCCGGGCCGGCAATCGGCTTCCAGCCAACGCATCACGACAGGGCGGACTGCCGAGGGCCGCATTGACACTGCCGCAACTGTGCTGAAACAATGGCTCAACGCAGATCTCACGAGGCACACAATGTCTGACCAAGAACCCGTTGTCCTGCCGAGCGGCGGGAGCACCTTGCGGAATGTCCTGTTGGCCGTGGCCGCCGTTTACGTCATCGTATCCCTGTACCTGATGTTCGACATGCACGGCCGGCTGGCCAAGGTGGAGAGCACGCAGGCCGCGGCCACCATCAGCGCCGAAAAGGTCGCGCGCCGCGTGGCCGAGGACGAGGCCGACGCCAAGGCTTCGCAGCGTGCCATCGCCAAGCAGTTGGGCATGACGGAGGAGCAGTTGGCGCGCCGCACGGCTGAACTGCAGCGCCAGCAGCGCGCCGCCGAATCCCGCCTCAGCGAGCAGGGCGAGGAAATCGGCAAAGTCAGCGGGGAAGTTGCCGGGGTGAAGGGTGAAGTCGCCGGCGTGAAGGGCGACGTCGGCAACGTCAAAACCGATCTTGAGACCACCAAGGGCACACTGGAGCGCGTCAAGGGCGACCTGGGCCAGCAGAGCGGCCTCATCGCTCACACTCGCGATGACCTTGAGTACCTGAAGCACAAGGGCGACCGCAACTACTACGAATTCACGCTCACCAGGTCCAAGGGAAGCACGCCGGTTTCGACCGTCAGCCTGCAGCTCAAGAAAACCGACCCCAAGCGCGGCAAGTTCACGCTCAACGTCATTGCCGACGATCGCACCATCGAGAAGAAAGACAGGACCGTCTACGAGCCGCTGCAGTTCTATACCGGCCGCGACCGCATGCTGTACGAGCTGGTGGTGTTCACGGTGGCCAAGGACAAAGTCACCGGCTATATCTCCACCCCCAAGAACGCACCCACGCCCGCTCCCACCGGGAACTGACAAAACAGTGGTAAGTGAAAAGTGGTAAGTGGCTGATTTTTTACGTTCTCGCTTATCACTTTCCGCTTCCCACCTTCCACTTCTAACCTTTAACTTTCCCCATTCCACTCCGAAGGTGATCTCTATGCACGCCAGCGTGCGCGTTCTCGCGGAGATCTTCATCCCACCGCCAGCATCTACCTCCTCATCCTGATCGGCGTCCGGCTAAGCGGCAAACGCGAGGTCGGGCAGATGACCCCCTTCGACCTCACGCTGCTGCTCTTGCTCTCGAACGCGGTGCAGAATGCCATGACCGGTCCCGACACCTCGCTCACGGGAGGGGTGGTCGCGGCTTGCACCCTGCTGCTGATGAATTATCTGGTGGCCGAAGTCAGCGGGATGAACCGGCGCTTCCGCCGCTTCGTGCAGGGCTTGCCCACCCTGTTCATCCATGACGGCCAGCTCCTGCCCTCGAACCTCGCACGCGAGCACCTGACCGTGGACGAGGTGGACCGCGCCCTGCGCGAGCACGGCATTGCCAGCGTCAAGGACGTGTCGCTGGCGGTGCTGGAAGTGGATGGCTCCATCAGCGCCCTCAAGTACGACGACATCGTTCCCGGCCACCAGCCGCACCCGCGCCTGCGGTTTCTACAAAAGCACCAATGACGGAGAAGTCAGGAGTCGGGAGTCAGGAGTCAGAAAAAGCCACTGACTCCTGCCTACGGCTTCTCCGCGATCACCATGGGCTGCCGGTCGTAGTTCTCCAGCGTGACCGTCAGCGACTTGCGCTTGTCGAACGCTTCCTGGGTGACGGGGAACAACACTAGCACCATGCCCTCGGTTTGTTCGCCGGGGGCGATCTTGGTCTCTGGCTTCAATGGTGCGGTCTGATGCCGGCCGAGGTCAGGGAAGGCCTTAAAGTAACGCTCGAAGTCTACG
>DATNJE010000097.1:0-19433 GCA_035604095.1 Terriglobales bacterium | reverse complement strand
CTGCGCAGCGTGCCGCTGTTCGCCGAGATCGGCGCCCGGGAGCAGACGCAGGAAGCCGCCGACTTCCTCGAGCAGTTGCGCCAGCAGGTGGAGCTGGTCCGCTTCAATCCCGGGCAGGTGATCTGCAAGCAGGGCGATCCGGCGGACAGCTTCTACCTGGTGCGCATCGGGTTCGTCAAGGTCAGCGAGTCGCATCCCGGCGGCGAGCTGGTGCTGGCGTATCTCTCGCGTGGCAACTACTTCGGAGAGATCGGCCTGCTGGGCGGCGGCGTCCGCACCGCTACCTGCGCGGCGCTCGACCACGTCGAGGTGGTCCGAATCAAGGCGGATGAATTCAAGCTGATGCTCGAGCATTTTCCGCACGTGCGCGAGCGGCTGGAGGCGGGCGTACGCGAGCGCGAGGAGCAGAATCGCAACGCGCTCAAGATGGTGACTTCGGTCCCGCTCGAGGACTTCCTGGCGCAGGGGCTGATGGGCGCGCAGAGCCTGCTGGTGCTCGACCTGAGCCGCTGCACGCGCTGCGACCTATGCGTCCGCGCCTGCGCCGATTCCCACGACGGCATCACCCGGCTGGTGCGCGAGGGCCTGCGATTCGAAGAGCAACTGGTCGCGACTTCGTGCCGGCAGTGCCGCGATCCGCTGTGCATGATCGGATGTCCGGTGGGCTCGATCCGCCGGCGCAATTCGCTGGAGATCATCATCGAGGATTGGTGCATCGGCTGCGGCTTGTGCGCGAAGGGTTGTCCGTACGGCAACATCAATCTCCATCCCATGGGCGGCAAGTCGGCGGAAGCAGCCGGGCAGCCCATGTCGTCGGCGGAGGCGAAGAAGGCAGGCGTCAAGCTGAAGGCCATCACCTGCGACCTGTGCACCGGGCTGGACGAACCGAGCTGCGTTTACGCCTGCCCGCACGACGCCGCGCACCGCGTCGAACCGCGCGGCTTCTTCGCCAGGCTGCACGAAGAACAGGGACGAGCGGAATGAGGCGCCGGCGTGGTCATTGATTGGGCGACGCACCGCAAGTGGGTGCTGGCGAGCGCGGGCGGAGTGGTGATCGCCGCGGTGGCCTATGTTCCGCACGCCATGTCGGTGCGCACCAAGCCGTTTGGCGGGACCGCCATGGGGATCACCTACGGCGCCGCCGGGCTGGCGCTGATGATCTTCGCCGGATTGCTCGGCGCCCGCGAAAAAGTCCCTGCCTGGCGCGTGGGGCGGATGCAAGCCTGGATGCGGGCGCACTTGTGGCTGGGGCTGCTGAGCTTTCCCGTGATTCTGTTCCACGCCGCTTTCAGCTTCGGCCACGGGCTGACGTGGTGGCTGATGGTGATTTTTACCGTGGTGACGGCCAGCGGGATTCTGGGAACCCTACTCCAGCAGTATCTGCCGCGCATGATGACGCGGCAGGTGCCGCTCGAAACCACCTTCGAGCAGATCGACGACGTGCGGAAGCAATTGATCGCTGAAGCCGAGGAACTGGTCGCGGCCGCCAGCGCGCCTCCGAAGCCCGCTCCGGCCGCGAAGACGGAGGCAGCGGCGGGAGCGGCCGTCGCGACGGCGGCGCCGCCGGCCACGCCGAACGAATCCGCGGCCAGGCTGCAGTCCGCATGGGAATCGACCATCCGCGTGTATCTGGAGCAATCGACGCACCTCCGCCAGGGCCGGGTGAAGAGCCGGGAGGCGCAGCACGCGTTGCGGCAGTTGCGCACCCTGCTTCCGCCCGCCATGCACGACACGGTGGCCGCGCTCGAGGACATCTGCGGCGAGGCCGGCCAACTGCGCAGGCAGACGATCCTGCACTATGCAATGCATGGCTGGCTGATGGTGCACATCCCGCTGTCGTATGCTTTGCTGGCGCTGAGCGCGGTGCACGCCGTGATGGCGCTGCGCTACTGAGGGGAATCTCGTGCCACGACAGAAACGCACAACCAAGACCCTGGCGCAGCGGATCGACCTCTCGTACTTCAAGCGGACGCATCCGTTCCGGCGCTGGCGGTTGTGGCTGTCGGTGGCGGCGCCGGTGGCCGCGCTGCTCTGGCTGGGCGGACTGGCCATCGCCCGCCGCGATACTGTGTACAGCGCGGGACCGGTTTCCTCGGCGCACGCCGTGTTCGGAGCGCGTTGCGAACTCTGCCACATAGGGCGCGGCCGCGGATTCAGCAAAGCCGTCAGCGACGAGAACTGCCGCACCTGCCACGACGGCCCGGTGCACCAGCCCAACCAGGTATTTACGCCGCCGTGCGCGTCCTGCCATTGGGAGCACCAGGAGAGGACGCGCCTCGAACTCGTCTCCGACACCGGCTGCACGCAGTGCCACTCCAGCCTGGAGACCAAGACCGGCGTTCACCAGTTCGACCCGCGCATCCTGGGATTTAACAGCGTCCACCCGGAATTCCGCGCGTTGCAGCAGGGCTTCGCCGATCCAGGTACCGTGAAGCTGAACCACGAGGTCCACCTCAAGCCGGGACTGAAGGGACCGAATGGAGCGGTGCAGATGGAGTGCAGCGATTGCCATCGCGTGCTAAGCGAAGCGTCGGGATGGCCGTACGGCACGGCGGAGTTCCGCAACGCGTCGAGCAAGGCATCGCCGGACAGGCCGACGGCGCCGCCGAACAACGCCTCCATGGCGCCGCTGGCATACGCCAAGCATTGTTACGCGTGTCACGTGCTGCTCTTCGACAAACGATTCACCGATCCGGTGCCGCACGACAAGCCGGAGGTCGTGCACAAGTTCCTTGTCCAGAGATACGGCGAGTACATTGCCGCGAATCCTTCGGAGGTGCGCAACGTCAGCCTGCCGGTGCAGCGCATCCCGCAGCAGCCCGAGTTGCCGCTGCCCAGGACGCCGCAGGAATGGGTAACATTCCAGGTGGCCCAGGCCGAGCTGCTGCTGTGGCAGAAGACGTGTAAGGAATGCCACGCGATGCGCTCGACGCCGGGGCCGCTGCCGGAGATCGCGAAGTCGGCGATCACGGCGCGCTGGTTCCGGCACGCAGCCTTCGATCACCAGCCGCACCGGATGCTGAGCTGCACTGCATGCCACAGCCGCGCGCCCAAGAGCCGCGAGACCAGCGATGTCCTGCTGCCGGGAATCAAGCTTTGCCAGCAGTGCCACCGCTCGGAAGCAAAGACGCCGCACGAATCGGCCGAAGCGCGCTGCTTCAAGTGCCACACCTATCACGATTGGAGCAAGGAGCGTCCGGTGAAGGGGAAGTACGGAATACGGCAGATCGTCGAGGGAGGCGCTCCGCGGGGCGGCGCGGGAGAGGTGATCCGCTAGCGCGAGCCCGAAGCCGGCGTGCTTTCGCGAGGTGCGCCCGGCGGCGCGTCGTGCACGGTGTAAAGCTCCCCATTCCGCAAATATAGCTTCTGCATCTCTTCGCCATTAAAAGGACGGGAGCCGCGCCGGCCGAAGACGGCGAGCTGGTTGCCGCTCTCGTCCACGGCGCGGTCACGGTCGATGCCGCGGGAGACGGCCAGCGCTGGTCCGCGTGTGCGGTAGGTGGCAATCAGCTTGGGCGAGGGCCGCGGGCTAAAACCGTAGTGCGCAGGATTCTCGCTGGGCGAAAACACCTGCACCACGCGCAGCCCGTTTTCGCCATCGGCGATGTAGGCAAAGAGACTGCCGCTCGTCATGCCAAGCTTCACGTCGCGCGTGTCGTTCAGAGCGCCGCCAGCATTGAATACCTGGTCGAGCACGGGACGCTCGGGCCGCTCGACGTTGATGATCGCTAATCCCTGCTTGCCGCCGGCGACATAAGCGTAGATGCGCGCGACATAGATATTGCGCGCATCGTCCAGCGGAACGGTTGCGCCCGAGACGACGCGCGGCTTATCGAGCTGGGTCACATCCAGGACCTTCAATCCCTCGCGGTCCACCACAAAGGCGTAGCGGAACTGAACCGCGATGCCTTGCGGTTCGTGCAACTCGGGAGCGCCGATCTCAGCCGTGACACGCGGCGCCAGCGGATTGTCCAGGTCCACCACGACCAGACCGCGGTCGCACAGCACGTACGCGTAGTGTCCGGCGATGGCGATGCGGCGCGCGCCGTTCAGCAGGCCACCGGGATTGAACGCCAGCGCGCGCTTGAGGAAGTTATTGTTGGGATCGCCGTCGAGCAGCGTGCCCACGCCTGGAGTTTTGCTCTTAGGATTGGCATCGCCAATCACCACCAGCCCTTCCTCCTTATCGGCGACATAGAGGAAGCCATATATAAGGTGGGCGCGCTGCTCCTCGTTCTCGGGGCGATGCGTGCGCAGCGGATCGACCGCCAGCGTGGAAGGAGCAGCAACCGCCATGGCGTACTTCGTCTTCATGTAGAACTGCTGGCCGATCGGCGACACCGGAGCGGTCACCATTTTTTCGGAGAAATCCTTGTTATCGATGTTGGCCACGTCGTAGACGCGAAGGCCGCCCTTGCCGAGCGCCGCGTAGAGATACTCGCCGCGCAATTGCAGATCGAGGATCTCGCCGCCGGCGTGATGGTCGGATTCTTTCAGCGTGCGGCCGGCGGCGACGAACTTTTTGTAGTCGTCGGGGTAGGCGATGCGATGGAAGTCGCTGCCGACCACCGCCGTGGGCTCGGTGTGCTCGGCGACGGCGACGGCATCGAAGCCCTTGCCGCCCTCGGCCACGTAGATGTAGCGCCCCATCTGGTTGACGAAGCCGGTACCCTGGATGAGCAGGTTGGCCATCCATGCGTTGTTGTCGCCCGCGCGCGAAACGTGGCAATCGGTGCAACGCTTGGTTTCACTGGCGCGAACAGTGTGCGGCACATACGGACTGAAGGCCTGTCCGCTGAGTCCTTCGGCAGAGACGGTCTGTTGCAGGTAGTAGATCCAGTCGCGGTTCTGGTTCTGCGAGCTGACCAGCACCGCGCAAGCGGAGCGGATGGGCGCGACGCGGTGCCCGGTGACGGTGCCGTCGATGCCGAGCATGTAAGCGTCGTCGCGCAGCACCTGGAAGTTGTACGAGGTCCAGTTGCGCGTCATCAGGCCTTCGTTGTGCAGCATGGGCTTGCGCTGGTTGGCGGTCATCGACAGGTGGCAGCCGAAGCAGCTCGTGGTCCACGAGCTGTGGCAGGAATAGCAGGTCATGCGGGCATTGCTGTGCGCAAGTTTGGACGGGTCAGCCGCCGCACCCCAGGTGGCGCCGTCTTGCTGGATGGTCTTTGCCAGGCGCGATTGCTCGCTGTAGTGCGGGCGGCCGGGCGTGATCGTGTCGAGCACCTGCACCACCTCCCACTGCAAGTTCTGGTCGAGCATGGAACGCTGGTAGAGCAGGCCGTCCTTCCAGAAGAAACGGCGCATGCGCCAGGGCGTGTAGAGGCGTTCCAGGTGGGTGCCGCCGCTCGGCGCCGCCGGGCCGGAAGAGATCAGCGTGGCCCGGCGCTCGATGGTGCCGTGACAATCGGTGCAGTCCACCTCGATGGCGTTGCGCGTCTCACCGTAGAGTTTGCCGTTGCCGTGGCTGTCCTGCGCAAAATGACAGTCCACGCAGTGCATGCCCTTTTCCAGATGGATGTCCTTCAACTGCACGGCCTTTTGCAGCTTCTGCTCGTCGGTGAAAGGGATGATGGCGCCGTCTTTGTCGAGCAGATTGCCGTGGCGGTCCTGCTTGAAGACGGCGCGGAAGATCCAGCCGTGGCTGTGGAAGTCGGCGAACTGCGTGTCCTTCAGCTTGCGGTTGAATTCGGCCGTTCCGGTCTTTTCCAGGAACGATGGATCAAGCCACAGCCCGCGAGCGGCCGCGCCCTCGGGATTCTGCGCCTCGGCGCTGGCCAGCTCAAGCGCCGTGGGCGTGTACTGAGCGGTGGGATACATCGCTTCGCCGTCCACTTCGTTGTCCCACCAGGTGACGCCGAAGTAACTGGCCACCATGTTGGTGCCGGGATGCATGTGGCACACCATGCACTGGCTGGACGGAATGGAGCGCGTGAACTGGTGGCGAATGGGATGGCCGGATTCGTTGCGCGGGATGGTCTGGTCAGAAGTGGCCGCCCGCCCCGTGTTGCCGTGGGAGGCGTAAAGGCCAGAGTGCTCGGAAGAGCGGTCGTTGGCATAAATGACGTGGCAGGCCGAGCAGCCGCTGGCGCGATAGTCGCCGGGATGATCGTTGGTCCCGGGCAGCGACAGCAAGGGATCCATCAGGCGCGTCTTCTGCAGTCCCAGGAACACGGGATCGGTGCGGTTGATGGTGCCGAAGCCGCGGTCGCTGAGCTTGGAGTCGGGACGCCCGGGAGCTTCGTCGGGCAGCGGATTGCCGACCTCGGCGCGCGCGCCGCCTCCGCGTTCGAACACGCGCAGCACGTTGCCGGGCTGCGAGATCTCCCAGCGCTCCAGCGGTTCGAGGTAGGGGAGAATGCCCTTCTTCTGCGTTTCTTCGGCGGTCGGCGGCGGCCACGTCTGCAGGCGCTGCGGGGTCCCGTCCGGCGCGTAGCTTTCGCCGAAGTGCGGGTTTTTCAGCGGGAAGGAACCGTTGTTGTAGAGCGCCGCACCCCACAGCATGGCGCCGTGGGTCATCATGCTGCTGCGCACCGCGCGCGCTTCGGTGACGTGGCAACCGGCCGCGCCGCAGGTGGAACCGAGCACGCGCAGGTCGCCAGGATTGACGAAGCGTATGTATGCCCAATCTTCCTTCAGCCAGCCGGTGTAGGCGCGGACGGGATTCGCCGAGCTGCGAGCATTCTGCGCGAATCGAGGTTGGGGATGTGCGCGGCGTTCGGCATCGACGTAAGGCGGAGTCCCGATGGCGGAGCCAGCGGACACTATGACGGTCGCGTCGCCGCCGTGGCAGTCGGTGCAGCCCAGGCGCACCGTTCCGGTAGCGTGCATGGTGGGCTCGTCAGTCTTGTGGCAGCTCACGCAACCTGTGCTCTTGCGTTCGACATCGTCCGCGGTCTGCTCGATGCGCAGGCCAGGCTGAGCCTCGGGCGCTTGCGCCGGCATCCGCAGCACGGCGCAGAGCGCGATTGCGATCACTAGAAGCGCCCCGATTTTGTTTCCTGAATTCCTCAAATCGCTTTCCCGCCACTTTCAGTGTTGCCGTACAAGTGAAGGGCACGGCTTCAGCCGCGCCGACATGCGCAGCCACATAATCGGCCCTTTAGGCCCTGAGGCTGTGTCTCTCAGCGGCTAAAGCCGCATCATCCGGTTGCCTTTACGGCACGCCTGAAGGCGTGCCCCTTCACAAGCTTACCCGCCTCAAAACTTCAGCTTCACGTTGGCGAACACCGAGAACAACACTTGTCCGTTGTAGATCTCGCGCAAGCCCTGCCATGGCGTGAGCGCGGAGATTCCCGAGGTGACGATCATATTGTCAGTCAGCGGCGGGCGATAACGCACGCCCACGCTGTAGTCGCCGCCGATGCCGGCATGGATCGGTTGTTGAAACAGCAGCAACTCGAGCGGCTGGGTGTGGGCAAAGCGCAGGAAGTTGACGTTGGCGAACGTCTGCAGCTTGGGCTTCAGGTCGAAATCCGCGCCGACGTTCCAAAGGAGCAGCCCTGGGTTCACAAAGTTCGCCTGCCCTTCGAACTTGCTGGAGCGCAGGCTGGGCAGCAGGCTGTCCTGGCTGGTCAGCTCGATCTTGGTGCTGGTGAGGCGAATATCTTCTTTATTCCAGAAGCTGAAAATTCCGCCGGCGAACGCGGGTGAATCGGCGATGGCGTCGAAGCCTCGGGCAGTGCCGTCGCGCGGGTTGCCGTCACCCGAGGCATAAAAGAACGAACTCCGGAAGCGTATCCAATCCTTGTCGAGCGAGAGTTCGAGCGCGGCCATTTGCGCGTTGATGTCCACACGTTTGCCGGCGATGGCATTGAAGTCGTCGTGGCCGAGCGCCTGGTAGAAAGCGTGGCTGACGTTGATGCGCCCGATGTGCCCGTTGCTGGTCCAGCCCAGGTAATACGCGCGAATATTGTGCGGGTGAAGGACACCGTTGGAAACCACACTCCCAATTGCCGCCGGGCGCACCAGGAAACCGTTCTCATCGTAGTGGACGCTGGCGTTGTCCTTGTCGTAGTGAAAGCTGAACTGGGTGGTATAGCCCTTCCAGATGAAGTCCTGCAGATAGGTGTTCGCGATCATCACCTGCTGGTCGCGGAGTTGCAGCCGGTTGAGCAGGCTGTTGGTGTCTTTCTCGAGGAGGTCGAAGTAAGCGAGGTTGTACTCGATGCGATTCGACCTGAGATTGCCGAAGATGCGCACTCCGGGCTGTTCTTCGACGAAGAGAAAGCCGCGGAAATCGCTGCTGAACTGCTGGATGCCGGCGCGGACGGAGACAAAATCGTAGTTTGGGCTCAGGTCCTTCAGCTTGTACTCGAAGAAGGCTTCCTGCAGGCCGAGGTGGGCGTCGGTGCGGTCGGTGCCCTTGGCAACGTCCACGTTGACGATGCCGTTCTCTTCCGTGTGCAGGTAGTTCACGTTGACGGCGGGCGTGATGCGAATGCGCCAATCGACGGGGCGGTATGCGGCGTCGCCGTGAAACAGGTCAAAGCTGAAGCGGAAGGTCTGGCTCAGGAAGATCTGCTCACCCTTGCCGAAGAATCCGTAGCTGCCGGGATTGGCGGTGCTGACATCGCTCGGCACCGGCACCCGGCGCGCGTCGAAAAAGGTGTTGCTGGAGGCCGTGAAGTCGAAGAACGTCTGCTGGCCGAAGAGCGGAGAATCGCCCTTCAACTTGCGGCGATTGAACGGGTCCCACCAGTGGCTCTGGACGTACGGGAACTCGCCGGGTTTCGCGTAGCGCCGCCATTCCGGCATCTCGATGTCCCAGCGGTCCGGCGTCTGCACGTAGAGATCGCGGTCCGAGGGCTGCGGTTCGGGCTGGACCACGGCCGGCGCGGCGTCGGCGCGGGGGAGCTCGCGGTACGCGCCAGCCATTTCCGGCGGAGCGCTGGGCGCGGGGCCAACGCCGCGCCAGGGAGCGCCGGGCGCGCCGGTTCCCGGGGACGCACGCAGTGTGATGGCGACCATCGCCACCTCGCCGGCGCTCACGCGCAGCGGCACGCTGCGGTAGGCTTCCCATCCGCCGGCTTCGCAAACCACCTCGTACTCCGCGGGCTTGAGGTCGAGCAGGCGGAAAATGCCGCTGGCGTCGGTGGCCGATCGCAGCGCCTCCGCGCCGGAGATTTTTTTCAGCGTGACTTTGACACCAGGGATGCCGTGACCCTGCTCATCGCGCACCCATCCTTGGATGGCAGCGGTCTGCGGCGCCTGCTGGCGCGGGATCCGCTTTTCAGGGATGGTTTGCGCGGCTGCTCTTCCCGCCAGGCACACCAACAAAAACGCGAGGGCAAGGCGGCCACGCACACCGAGGCGTTGGGGGAATGGGATCATGTCCGGGGGACAGTGTTTGGCTCCCGCTCTAGGTAGCACATCGTGGTTTGAGCAGCAAGGAAATTGCTTGCCTGGATTGTCTGGTGTGGTGCGGGGCACGCGAGCGTTGTGCCATGGCGATTGATGGGTGCGCTATAGTACAGGCCCAAGCAGAACTTCTAGCGATGGGGTCGCAGCAACAGCGCATCGGTGATGGTTCCGCGTCCTGCCGTCGTTGTCACGCGGCGGCGCGGTGCATGGCCCTATTGCTCCTGCTGGCGCCGCTGATGGTCTCCTGCGGGGGAGCCTTGACTCCTACCCCGCAGCCAGTCGTGGCCCCGGTCACACTTTCGGCGGCCGATGTTAACTCCGTCGTCCAGCAAGCCGCGCAGTCGGTGAATGCTCCACTGGTGATCGCGGTGGTAGACCGACTGGGCAACGTTCTTGCGTTGCTGGTCGAACCGGGTGCGCCCGCGACGGCGCAGGGCAACTTCGGCCAGACGGTAGACGCTCGCGACCTGGCCATCTCGCTGGCGCGCACCGGAGCCTTTTTCAGCAACGACCAGGCGCCGCTTTCGTCGCGCACGGTGCGGTTCATCAGCGGCGTGCATTTTCCGCCGGGCGTAACCAATGCGGCCAATGCCGCGCTCTATGGCATCGAGAACACCAACCGCGGATGTCCGCTCGATCCCAGCCTCGTGCCGGGGATGCAGGTTGCGCTAGCGAGTTCATTCAATGGCACGGCGCTGGGGCTCGGAATCACCACCGGCAAGGCCGATACCAGCGACAGCGATCCCAACGCGGTCAATCCCGGAGGTGTGCCGCTGTTCAAGAGCGGACAGCTCGTGGGAGGAGTCGGCACAGCCGGAGTCGCTCCGGACGTAGCCGAGTTCGCGGCGTTCTCCGGTGCGGTGAACGCTGGATTCGGCGCCCACCCTGCGCCGCCGGGCGTGGTGGTGATCGACGGCATCTCGCTTCCGTTCGTCAACCAGACGACGCGGCCAAGCAGCGTCGGCGCAGGTGCGCCGATTGCGTTCAGCGCGGGAATCGCCGGGACAACGCCGCCCGATGGCGACATACTTCCCCCCAAGGCGGGCACTGTCGGAGGGCTCACGCAAGCTGACGTCCAGACCATCATCAACAACGCCGTCGCGACCGCTCAGGTGACGCGGGCGGTGATCCGGCTGCCGCCAGGTTTGCGCACGCGCATGTCGATTGCGGTGTCCGATCTGGATGGCACCTTGCTCGCGCTGCATCGCATGCCGGACTCAACCGTGTTCAGCATTGATGTCGCGGTGAGCAAGGCGCGCAACATGGCGTATTTCTCCACCGCCGCAGCCGCGGCCGACCTGCCGGGAATGCCTCCTGGGACCGCCGTTACCAACCGCACCATCAGCTTCGGTGCGCAACCGTTCTTTCCGCCGGGGATCAACGCCTCCAGTGCCGGGCCGTTCTTCAACCTTTACTTGAATGATGTCGCGCATCCCTGCACCCAGGGCTCGCAAGCTGCCAATGCCAACCAGAGCGGAGTCGTGTTCTTCCCAGGAAGCGTGCCGCTGTACAAGAACGGCATGCTGGTGGGCGGGCTGGGCGTGAGCGGCGACGGCGTGGACCAGGACGACTATGTCGCGAACGGCGGCTCGGCCGGATTCGAAGCCCCAGCCAACATCCGCGCCGACCAGGTGATCATCCAGGGCGTGCGGATGCCCTACTTGAGCTTTCCCCGGAATCCCACTGATTAGGAGCAGAATGAAAGTCCTTGTCCCACTGCTACTATTGGCTGCCTTCGCTCCCACGCTTATACCTTCGCGGGAACAGCATCGGGACAACGAATCGCAAAAGGGCTCTGCTGCGCCCTGTCCCGATACTGTGGCTTGGACTGGCAAGTATGTGAACTATTCATACGGTTTCTCGGTAGTCATCCCAAAGGGGTTGAAAGGATTCTGGAACTCCGCCGTTTGTGTCTCGGGTCCCGACGGTTGCACGTGCATGTCGGATCATGGGCGGATTATTCCTCTCACCGCCGAGCCGTACGAACCTGAACGCCACATAGAAGTTTATGCGGGGTACGCGGCGGATTTGGACGAACCTACCGTCGAACAGGAGGTGGACAAGCGGTTGGGGTGGATTCGTGAGAGTAGTCGCGAAGGCTCCGTCAGGGTGCTGAGGCAATCAAGTACCACACTCGCTGGACTGAAGAGCCAACGGGTGGTCGTACGCTACTACGACAAGAAGTTGAATCAGTTAATGGTCGAGGATTTCGTAGAAGCACTCAGGAGAGGTGACGTGGAATACTCGCTTTATCTGCGAACAAGCGAGAACGCCTACGACCACGACCGCAAGGTATTCGATAACGTAATCGGCACTTTTACATTGCGTAAGCTAGAGTGAGTTTCCCATTGCTTGGTGATAACACTTTCTCATCGGCAATCCATAGACGCTCTGTCCCTGCGCACTACTTCGTCTCCATCACATACACCCCGTCCCAGCCGGCTGCGGGAGGATGCCCCAGGTACTCATGGCAACGCCGCAGGAATTCCTTGCTGGGGCCGTCCTCGGGATAGGTCACCAGCAACTGCTCAAGCTTTTCGATTGCCTGCTGCCAGCACTGTGATCGATAAGCGCAGAGCGCATCGGCAAAGCGCGTCAGCAGGTCGTCGTATTTCGACGCTCCGTTGGCGAAGTCCAGCAGTTCATAGATTCCGACCGGATGCAGTTTGCCTTTCACCCGGATGCGATCCAATTCCCGAGCCACGAAGCCATCCCCGACCTGCTGGCGGGTGAATTCGCTGATCACGATTCCGGTGTGGTAGTGCTTGTTGATGCCTTCCAGGCGCGACGCCAGATTGACGTTGTCGCCCATCACTGTCCAGGCCAGCCGCTGCGGCGATCCCATGTTGCCCACGCTCATGGGACCGGTGTTCACACCTACGCCGATGGCTAACTGCTTCCGCCCCTGCTCGGCCCACTGTTTGTTCAACTCGCGGAGGCGCCGCTGCATCTCGATCGCGGCAGCGCAGGCCCGACGGGCATGGTCTTCCTGCGGAACCGGTGAGCCCCAGAAGGCCATGATGGCATCGCCGATGTACTTATCCAGGGTTCCGAGACGGTGGAAGATGATGGAGGTCATCTCGCCCAGGTATTCGTTCAGCAGCAACACCAGTTCGTTCGGGGTGAGGGCCTCGGAGATGGTGGTGAAGCTGCGGATGTCGGAGAACATCACCGTCAGATCTTTCATCTCGCCGCCCGGGCTGAGATACTTGGCCGGTTCACGCTCGATGAGTTGAATGACCTTGGGCGAGACGTATTGCGAGAAGCTCCGGCGGATACGGCGCTTCTCGCGTTCCTCGAAGACCATGCGGTAAGTGGTGATGCCGGCGTAGTCCAGCAGTAGCGTCGCCGCCGGGATGGCAAAGCTCAGCCACATGTCCCAGCGCAGAAAGGCCTGGTCCACGAACAACGAGAAGATCGCCAGCGCCAGCAGCACGGAAGCCATGGCCAGCAAGGGCCGGACGCGCGCGAAGACGTAGCCCATCACCAGCCCGAACGCCACGATGAACGCGAGATCGATCGCTTCCTGGTTGGGGCCGCGCTTCAGGTAGCTGCGGCCCGGCTCGCCCGCGTGCAGCAGGTTGTCCATGATGTTCGCCTGGATCTCCACGCCCATGAACGCGGTGTCTTCCTGGAAAGGAGTGTTGCGGATATCGCCGATGCCAAGGGCGGTTGGCCCCACCAGCACCAGCCCGTCGTGAAAGGCCGAGCTCGGCACCTTCCCGTCGAGGACATCGACCATTGAGTAGTGGGGGTAGGTGCGATAAGGGCCGGCATAGTTGATCAAGATGGTGCCGTCGGGCGCGGTCACAATGCGATGCGGCCCGAGTTCGATTGCCTCCAAGCCCCCGGAGCCGATGTATCCGGCGACCTGCTCGTTCGCGATTCCTTCATACTGCTTGACCGCCTGGAACGCCAGCGAGGGAAAGTAGTCGAGGTTTTGATAGTTGATCAACAAGGTTGCGCGGCGGAACGTGCCATCGAAATCGGCATTGGCATTGATGAACCCATAGGACTTTGCGGCGTCGGCCAGGGCGGGAATGTTGGGCTCGATGCCCCAGGCGATCTGTCCCTTGCCCTGCTCCCATGCCTGCGGGATCTGGAAGTCCCGGCCTTCGCGCTTCGCTTTAACCATTTGAGGGAAGGGCTGGCCCCAGAGGGTGTTGTAGTAGGCTTCGGCGGCTTTGGGGTCAGTTTCCGCAGCCAGTTCGCGGCTTAAGAAGATATGACCAAGAATTACGTTCCCGGCCTTGGCGATAGCCGCTGCCAGAATGGCGTCGTTGTCTTTCTTGTTCTCGGCGGAATGGATGTGCGCAATGACTTTGGGACCGGCGACGGAACCGATCTCCGCCTGCAATTCCTTCAAGGCCTCGACGGCGGAGTTCTTCTCGGGCGTGGGGAAGGTCTCATCGAAGACGATGATGCGGGCGCCGCTGGCGGACAAACGCTCGATCAGGCTGGCATAGGCGTTGCGCGGGATGGGGAACGTCCCTATGCGATGCAGGGTGGTCTCGTCGATGCCCACGATTGCGACGTGCGGGTCAAGCGGGCGGTTGCGGCGCAACTGGAAGCGTAAGTCCAGCGAACGCAGTTCCAGGTTCTGCAGCAGGGAGAAGATGCGCGGAGACCTCGCCTCCGGCCCGGCGTCGAAGAAGGCCACCACCCCGAGCAGGGTCACGGCCAGCGCGATCAGCAGTTCCGGCCTACGCAGGACGCGGACAAGCTGGCGCAGTCTATCGCGGAACGGCAAGGGTCTAGGCATCTCCCGACAAAAGGCCCAGCCGGCGACCGGCTACTTTGCGGGGCAACCCGCGGCGGCGACGCCGACGGGGTTGCAACCGGGACCGCCGCGGGTCGTTCCTACCACGATTCCGGCCACGGCGCCGGAAAGGGCCAATCCGATGATCACATTCCGCAGGGCATGGACCGATTGGGGCTGGCCGCTGTGAGGCGGTTCGACGTCCGTGGCGGTCATGGTCTCATTCTGCAGCGAACGCGGGGTCGGCTTCACCACCGGCACGATGTCGTCTCCCACCTCCACCATGCTCCCGGCCGCAACCGTTATCGCGGCCTGGGCCGCAGCCTGTTGCGCGGCTGAGGAATCCTGCTTGAGCACGTGGGCGCCGCCGATCGGGGTCACGCTCAGCAGACCGGTGTAGCAGATCACCAGCGTGCGATGGGCGGTCACACCAACGTAGAAGTCGGTGCCGATCACGCCGATCACCGCCTGCGGCGTGTGCACCTCGAACTTGGCGCCGGGGTTGGTGAGTTTGACCACCCGGCTGCGCATGGCGCCGATCCCCATTTGCACCGTGGTCTGCTGCGATTTGGCATCGTGCTGCAGGACGCGCATCTCGGTATCCGAGCCCATGCTGAGCGTGGAGCCGTCGGTCAACAGGGCGCGCAGGCGGCCGCTGTGCTCGGTCTTCAGCAGATCGTTCCAATCAACGTCCTCTTTGGCTTTGGTGGGCTTGGCATTGCGTTCCGCCGCGGGAACGAGCGCGCTGATCTCCCCCGCGCGCTGGGCGGCTTGAGGAGGCTCAGCCCAGCACGGCAGCGTTGCCATCATGAGGCAAAGCACCCAACTAATGCAGCGATGGAACATGGCAGCCCCCTATGCGGTGTGTGGTCCTTGATTATGCGTACCCGCAGGCGGAAGGCAATATACCTGATTCGAATGACTCTGAAGAGTAACCCGCCGGTGACGTGGTCCCAGGCGTTTAACCGCCGGCCGGGGGTGAAATCCTGGGCGCGGCGCCTGTTGTGTTCCTAATCGAGCGATTTCCGGAACCTTAGCACACTGACCGCCAGCAGCGCCGTTCCCAGCACGGCCATGGCGGCCATTTGCGGCCACAGCAGATCCAGGCCGACACCCTTCAGGTACACGCCGCGCAGTATGACCAGCAGGTAGCGCAGCGGATCGAGATACGTCAGCCACTGCACGAACCGAGGCATGCTGGCGATGGGGAACCCGAATCCGGAAAAGGTAATCGCCGGCATGATGAAGAAGAAGCCGGTAACCATGGCCTGCTGCTGGGTCGCGGAAACCGTGGAGATGAACAGGCCTACTCCCAGCATGCACAGAAGGAACAGCACCATCCCCAGCGCCAGCACCGCCAGGCTGCCGCGGAACGGCACGTGAAACCACAGCGTGCCGACCAGGCCGATCATGCCGGCGTCGAACAGGCCGATGAGGAAGAACGGCAGCGTCTTGCCCAGGATGAACTCCCGCGGCCGTATGGGGGTGACCATGATCTGCTCCAGCGTCCCGATCTCCCGTTCGCGCACCACGGCAAAGGCGGTGAGTACGATGATCATGACCTGTAGCAGGCTGCCGATCACGCCCGGCACAAAAAACCACCTGCTCTCGAAATCGGGATTGAACCACGGCCTCTGCTCCATCTCAACCGCCGGCAGCCGTGCCAGAAGAAACGGCGACGAGCGCTGCATGGCGTCGCGCTGGTAATCGTTGGCAAAGCCTTGGGCGATCTGGTTCACGTAGCCAAGGGCGATCAGCGCAGTGTTGGAGTTGGTGCCGTCCACTACAACCTCCAGCGGGGCGGTCTGGCCCTTGCGCAGCAGAGCCGCGAATCCGGGATGGATCTGCAGCGCGACCGTAACCTGCCCGCGGTCGATCATGTCGCGGATCTGCTCGCGGTTGGTGAGTTGCGCACGCACGTCGAAGTAGGGCGTTGCGCTAAAGCGCGCGATCAGCTCCCGGCTTTCCTGGCTGTGGTCGAGATCAAGCACGGCGGTGGGCACATGGCGAATCTCATAGGATGCGGCGTAACCGAAGATCAGCATCTGGATGATGGGCGGACCGACCAGCACCCATAGTGCGCGCTTGTCGCGGAAGACCTGGAGGAACTCCTTGATCAGCATCTGCCGCAGCCGGTTCAGCATTGTCTTAATCCTGCACTGCATGGAGACAGGTGAAGGGGCACGGCTTCAGCCGTGCCGTTGACCCGCCCTAAAGAGTTGTCATCCCGAGCGAAGCGCGAGGCGAGCTTGCGAGCCGAGTGTGAGTCGAGGGATCCCGGGGTTGTATTTTGAAGCCACGTCTTCTGCTTCTTCTTAAGATCGCACCAGAAAAAACCGAGATCCCCCGCTCCGCGCTCACCTCGCGGTGCTCGGCTCGCGCTTGCTCGGGATGACAATTTGGAGAGTTGGAGGTACGGCCCGGATAAAGCCGGGCCCCTCCGAAAGATTGGCGCCGCGTACGCATTCTGTAATCCGTTCATAGCTTCTTCTTGAACGAGTGCGTAGCGATCAAGGTCAGCGCCAACGCAAACAGGGCCAGCGCCGCCAGATCGCCTTTGAGCAGCGCCAGGCTGGAGCCCTTCAGGAAAACGTCCTTCAGGATGGTGACGAAGTAGCGCGCGGGAATCACGTGGGTAACGGCGCGGATCACGGCCGGCATCTGGTCGATCGAGAACAGGAATCCCGAGAGCAGGAACGCGGGCAGGAAGGTCGCCGTCAGCGCTATCTGGCTCGCCGCCAGTTGCGATCTGCCAATCACCGAAATGAAGAACCCCAGTGCCATCACCACCACCATGAACAGCGCCGAGCTGACAAACAGTGCGGCGAGGCTGCCGCGGAATGGAATCTCGAACCACCAGATGGCAACGGCGGCACAGACGGCGGTGTTCAGCATGCCGATGGCGAAGTACGGCGCCAGTTTGCCCAGCATGATCTCCAGCGGCGTGACCGGAGTCGAGATCAGTTGCTCCATCGAGCCTCGTTCCCACTCGCGCGCGATGGTCAGCGACGTGAGAAACGCGCCAATCACCGACATCACCAGGGCCAGCACACCCGGGACGATGAACGCCTTGCTCTCCAGGTCCTCGTTGAACCAGGTGCGCGCATCGACCGCGATAGGAGGATTGGGTTCGGGACGCCCTTGCTGCCGAAGCCAGTCGAACTGCACTTGCTGGGAGTAGCCGCGCACCACGACGTCGGTGTAGCTAACCGCGAGATTGGCGGTGTTATCGTCGGTAGCGTCCACAATGGCCTGCACGCTCGCCGTCTCGCCCGTCCGCAGCCGCTCGGAAAAATCCTGCGGCACCACGAGCCCCATCCGCGCCTGGCCGGAATCAATGGCCTTCGCTAGCGCGGGATAGTTGTCCACCGCGCGCACCACGTCGAAATAATCGGACGATTGGAAGCGCTTCAGCAGGTCCTGGCTTTGCTGGCTGCCTTCGCGGTCGAAGACGCAGACGGGAATGTGCTTCATGTCGAGGTTGACGCCGTAGCCGAACAGCAGCATCATCGCCAGCGGCATCACCAGCACAATCCCCAGGCTGCGCGAGTCGCGCCAGATCTGAATCAGCTCCTTGCGCGCCACTGCAATCAGGCGACGCCAGCTCATGCCTGCTCCTTCCGCCCCGCCGTGAGCGAGACGAAGACGTCTTCCAGCGTGGGAGCGATAGCCTCGATACGGCTAACCGTGACGCCGCGTTGCCCGAGATATGCGCGCAGCGTGGGGATCACGGTCGCCGCCTCTTGCACGACCAGGTGCAACGCGTTGCCGAAGACAGCCGCGTCCAGCACGCCCGGCGCCTGCTGCGCCAGCTCGACGGCGCGCCCCAGCGGCGAACCCTCGACCAGCAGCAACTCGCCCTTCATCGAGCGCTGCTTGAGTTCGCCGGGCGTGCCCAGCGCCACCATGCGTCCGCGGTCGATCAGCGCCAGCCGGTTGCAGTACTCGGCTTCCTCCATGTAGTGCGTGGTGACGAACACAGTGACGCCCTCGCCCGCCATGTGGTGAATCAGTTCCCAGAACTGCCGCCGCGAAATGGGATCGACGCCCGACGTGGGCTCGTCGAGAAAGACGATGGGTGGCTGGTGCAGCACGGCGCACCCCAGCGCCAGCCGCTGTTTCCAGCCGCCCGGCAGCGTGCCGGTCATCAGGCGCTCGCGGCCGGTGAGCCCTGCCATTTCCAGCGCCCAACTGATGCGCTTATCCACCGACTCCTGCGGAACGTTATAGAGCCCCGCGAAAAACCGCAGGTTCTCGATCACGCGCAGATCGTTGTACAGGGAAAACTTCTGCGACATGTAGCCGATGTTCTGCCGCACCGCTTCCGGCTTTTGTGCGACGTCGTAACCGGCCACCAACGCCGTTCCCGACGTCGGCCGCAGCAGGCCGCAGAGAATGCGGATGGTGGTGGACTTGCCCGCGCCGTTCGGGCCGAGGAATCCGAAGACCTCTCCGCGGGTGGTTTCCAATGTAATGTGGTCGACGGCGGTGAAGTCCCCGAACTTCTTGACTAAGTCGCGGATGGAGACGGAATGGCCGTTGCCGTTCACGCTGCCTGGCCTCCGGTAACGGCGTGCACGAACAGGTCCTCGATCGACGGCGCGACTTGCTCGATGTTCTCGAAGCCAGTGCCGGAAGCAGTGAGCCGTGCCCGCAGTTCCGGCGCACGCCGCGCGGCGTCGTCCACGACCAAGTGCACGCCGTCGCCGGTCATCACCAGGCTGGAGATCCCCGGCGCGCCCTGCAACTGGTCGCGCACCGCGCGCGGTTCCGGCGAGCGCACGGCCAGCACCGTGCCCCGCAGCCGGTTCTTCAATTCTTGCGGCGTATCACAGAACAGCAGCCGTCCCTGGTGCATCAGGGCTACGCGATGGCAGCGCTCGGCCTCGTCCAGGTAAGCAGTCGAAGTCAGAATGGCGACGCCTTCCGCCAGCAATGAATAAAGGATGCGCCAGAAGTCCCGCCGCGAAACCGGATCAACGCCCGTGGTGGGCTCGTCCAGCAAAATTACCTTGGGCGTGTGCACCAAGGCGCAGACCAAGCCGAGCTTCTGTTTCATCCCGCCGGAGAGCTGCCCGGCGAGCCGCTTGCGGAACTCGCTCATTCCCGCGGCGGTGAGCAGCCGCGCGGCGTGCTGCTCGCGCTCGGCGGCGGAAATGCCAAACAGGTCGGCGTAGAAGCGTATGTTCTCGTCCACGGTGAGGTCTTCATACAGGCCGAAGCGCTGCGGCATGTAGCTGATGTGGCGCTTCACGCTTTCGGGATCGCGGGCAACGTCGAATCCGGCGACCACGGCCGTTCCCGCATCGGG
>DATNJE010000096.1:0-2697 GCA_035604095.1 Terriglobales bacterium | reverse complement strand
GGCCGATGGCAGCCAGAGCAGGAGGCAGAGCGCCCACCACGTCGGCGAGACCGCCGGTTTTCGAGAACGGAACACACTCCGAGGCCACAAAGGCAATGCGCATCCAACAACCTCCGGAATTCCACCGAGTGGAAGTTAAGTAACTGCCGGCTGGGACTCCAGTCTAACCGGCAATGGGAAAAATGGTCAATCTAAAGGAGCCGCAGATGCCAAGAATGGCAGCCGGAGCAAACCGGCGGCCCAAGTTGGGACAAAATTTCCTCACCGACCGCGGCGCCGCCGGGCGCATCGTCGAGGCTTTGGGTGAGGTCTCGGAGAGCACGGTGGTCGAGATCGGCCCCGGACGCGGCGTGCTCACCGGCTTGCTGGTAGGGCGCGCCAAGCATGTGATCGCCATCGAGCTCGACCGCTTGCTGGGCGCGCAACTGCGTATGAAGTACGCTCACCACACCGGCATCGAGATCCTCGAAGGCGACGTGCTCGATATCGACTTCGAGAGCCTGCTGCGGCGGCCGCGCGTGGCCGGCAACGCCAATCATCCCTTCACCGGCCCGGCGCGCGTAGTCGGCAATCTTCCCTACTACATCACCTCGCCCATCCTGCAGCACCTGCTCGCGTTCCCTGATCTGTTCTCGACCATGGTGATCCTGGTGCAGCGCGAGGTTGCCGACCGCATCGCCGCCAAGCCCGGCGGGCGCGAGTACGGACTGCTCTCAGCCACGGTGCAGCTCTACGCGCGCATCGAGAAGCTGTTCACGCTGCCACCAGACGCCTTCTCGCCGCCTCCCAAGGTGCATTCCACGGTGTTGAGGCTTACCATGGAGCCGCAGGAACAGGCCCTGGGCGTGCGCGGCAAGGAGTTTCTCGAGTTCCTGAAGGTCTGCTTCGGGCAGAAGCGCAAGACACTGGTGAACAATCTGAAGCCGCACTACCCCGGCGCGGAGATCAAGGCCGCGCTCGCCAAGGCCGGCGTCAAGTCCGATGCGCGCGCGGAGGCGCTGCCCTTGGCGAAGGCAGCGGCGGTGTTCAAGCAATTGAGTCATTGAGTCATTGACTCATTGTGGAGGCGCCATGACTACCGTGCGTCATCCGGCGGTGGCTGGGCGATTTTATCCGGCGCGGCCGGATGTCCTGATGCGGGACGTGCAGTCCTACCTCGCCGCCGCGGGAGAAAGGATCGAGGCTGCCGGCTGCGTGGTTCCTCACGCCGGTTACATGTACTCGGGGCACGTGGCGGGGGCGGTATACTCGCGGCTGGCCCTGCCCGAGCGGTTCATCATTCTTTGCCCCAACCACACCGGCATGGGCAAGCCGCTGGCCATCATGAGCGAAGGCGCGTGGGACACGCCGCTGGGCGAGGCGGCGATCGATCACGAGCTGGCGATGGAGCTGCGCAGCGCCTTCCACTCCCTCACGGAAGACGCCGGCGCGCATCGCGCGGAGCACGCGCTGGAAGTCCAGTTGCCATTTCTCCAGGCCCTGCGGCGGAATTTCACCTTCGTTCCCATCGCGTTGGGCGTGGGCTCGTACGAGCCGCTGGCGGAGCTGGGAGAAGCCATCGCGCAGGTGCTCGCAACGCACGGCGAGAAGATCCTCATCATCGCCTCCAGCGACATGAACCACTACGAGTCGGACGCGGTCACGCGCGTCAAGGACAGCAAGGCCATCGAGCAGATCCTGAAGCTCGATCCCCGGGGACTGTTTGACGTGGTGGTGAATGAAGACATCAGCATGTGCGGCTACGGGCCTGCCGTCGCCATGCTGACCGCGGCCCGGCGGCTGGGCGCGGAGTCGGCCGAGCTGATCAAGTACGCGACCTCAGCCGACGTTTCCGGCGACCGCGACGCGGTGGTTGGGTACGCGGGCGTGATCGTGCACTAGCAGCGCCGCCGTCCCGGCGCTACTTCTGCGGAGACGCCTTGGCATCCGCGACCAGCGGCACGCCGGCAATCTGCAGAATATGCCGGGCGCGCTGGCGAGCGATGTTCAACACGGCGGGATCCTGGGCGAGTTGCACCAGGATGGGCGCGATGAGTTGCAGTTCGCTGGCCCGGTGCTCGACGGCGAGGTGTTCCAGGTTCTTCAGGTCTTCATCCAGCCCCAGGGGCTCAAAGCGGCGCAGGCGCTCCAGGCGGCGTCCCGATTCCAAGGTCGTGGACACGCCCTCGAACAGCGCGGTCAATTCGTCGATGTCCGGGTTCTCCGACCAGTTGTAGCGCGTCTCGTACTGCTTGTCAGCATCGGCATAAGCCAGGATCTTGTCGCCGGTGGCCGCCACGCGATGCTTGTGGTATTCGAAATCGCCGTTGAAATACTTGAGCTGGCGCGCCAGGGCGAAGATGCGGTCGCGCGCCGCGGGCGATACCGTGAACTTCAGCAGGTAGGGATCGTCGGCGCTGGAGGGCTCGGCCGTCGAATCAGCCGTCCAGGATTGGTAGGCCGCGTTACCGCTGGAATCCACCGCGATAACGTAGCGATGCGGCTCGAGGCTGGGCCAGTCGAAGGTGAAGGTTACGGTGGGAACGGCGGGACGCCGCGCCTGATCCGGCTCGTGCTGTGGCGCCTGCGCGTGCAGTGCGGCACAGGCGGCAAGCAGCGAGAGGGCAGCCGTTTGGAGAAGGCGTTCGATCTGCATAGCGACCAATTTGTGATTTGTGATTTGTGCGGTTTCAGCCTGAGTAGGCGTCGCCGACCTAA
>DATNJE010000095.1:0-13666 GCA_035604095.1 Terriglobales bacterium | reverse complement strand
GCCAAGGATGGCGGCACCGCCGCCAAGGCCACGGATCAAACTGCCGATCTCGACGTGGACACCATGATCTTCGCCATCGGCGACGTGCACGATCCCAAGCTCGGGCTGCCCTGCGGCCGCGACGGCTACACCACTCGGCCCAATCCGGAGGATCCCAAGGCGCCGGTGTTCGAGGTCTTCGATCCGAAGAAGAACGAGGTCGAGCCCGGCGTGTACGTGGTGGGCTGGGCGCGCCGAGCCAGCGACGGCCTGGTGGGCATTGCTCGCCACGACGGCGAGGTCGGCGCCGAGAAGGTGCTGCACTACCTGGCCAGTGCTCCCGAGGGCGCTCCGGTTTCTCCGCAGGCGGTCCAGCGGCGCCTGGAATCCAAGGGCCTGAAGGTCGTGACCAAGGAAGATATCGCGCTGCTGGGCAAGGTGGAGGAGCGCGAGGCGCAGAAGCGCGGCCTGGTTTCGTTCAAGTTCTCCGATGACGAGAGCATGATGGGCGCCATCGAGAAGGAGAAATCCAGCTCGTGCGTCTCGGCCGACTGAGCCGGCACTTAGTTCGTTCTGCACGGGCGGGCCCGCCACGGCCCGCCTTTTTTCTGCTACGGGCCGTTATAGAGGCACAGCATGCGTCTCTGCACGATCGGCATCGCTGGTTCCTTCGCTCTGCAGGCGGGGCGGGGCGGACAGCAAGTGCTTCGTGGAAGATCACGTGTCAGGGCACGACTTTAGTCGTGCCAATAGCAGAAGAAGGAATGGGGCTTCAGCCCCTGTTACGGGAAAACCCGCAGGGGCTAAAAAGCCCGACCTCACAGGGCCGGTAATGGCACGAGTAAACTCGTGCCCTGACGCGTGATCCCGCACGAAACTATACTTCGTGAGTCTCCCCTGCAGGAGGGTCGGCGCAGGGGCCGCGCGATGACCTCGTCGATCTCAGCGGCGGGGGACCACGCGCACGGGCGGCTGGAACTGCGCCAGCTTCTGGCAGAACTCCACTACCTCCGGACTGGGCGGTGCCGGTTGCTCTTTTGTGGAGGCGGCCTTTCACGGTAGAATCCGCCCACTTCTCACGGTGAGGCAATGAGTCTTTCTGCCGGAACCAGGCTTGGTCCCTACGAGATCGTCGCGCCGCTGGGCGCCGGCGGCATGGGCGAGGTCTATCGCGCCCGCGACTCTCGCCTGGACCGCACGGTGGCGATCAAGATTCTGCCTTCGGACGTTTATTCCTCTCCCGAGCGCAAGCAGCGTTTCGAGCGCGAAGCCAAAGCGATCAGTTCGCTCCAGCATCCGCACATCTGCGTTCTCCACGATATCGGCAACCAGGACGGTGTGGACTATCTCGTCATGGAGTATCTCGAGGGCGAGTCGCTCGCCGATCGCTTGCGCAAGGGGCCTCTGGCCACGGACCAGCTCTTGAAAATGGGAATCGAAATTGCCGATGCCCTCGACAAGGCGCACCGCCAGGGGCTGGTCCATCGCGATCTCAAGCCCGGCAATGTGATGCTGACGAAAAGCGGCGCCAAGCTGCTGGACTTCGGATTAGCCAAGGCGTCCGCGCCGGAGTCCTCCGGAGAGGTCGAGGACATAAAGACCTTGACGAGCCCGCCCCAGCCAATCACTGCCCGCGGCGTCATCATCGGCACCTTTCAGTACATGTCGCCGGAACAGGTGCAAGGCAAGGAAGCCGACGCCCGCTCCGATATCTTTTCCCTGGGCGCGCTGTTGTACGAGGCTGCGACCGGCAAGCCCGCGTTTACCGGCAAGACGCAGCTCTCGCTGATGTCGGCCATCCTGGAGCGGCAACCGGAGCCGGTCACCGCGCTGCATGCCGCCTCTCCCCCGGCGCTCGACTACGTGATTCGCACCTGCCTCGCCAAAGAGCCGGACGACCGTTTTCAAACCGCGCACGACATCAGCCTGCAACTGAAGTGGATTTCGGGCTCCAGCTCCGCCGCACTGGAGTATCCCGGAGTGGTGCGGCGCCGCAAGCGCCTCGCACCCCTGGCCGGCTGGATGGTTGCGGCAGCGGTGCTGGTTGTTTTTGCCGCATTAATGCTTCTCCGCCAGACGCCGGCCACCCGCATCACACGTTTTGCTCTTACTATTCCCTCCAGTTTGCCCATCGAGAGCGAGTCGCTCGCGATCACCACTGACGGGACGAGGTTAGCTTACGTCGCCGCCGAGAGCGGACAGTCTCGCTTGTACGTCCGGCCTCTCGACCAGTTCGAGCCCGTCCCCATTCCCAACTCCGAAGGCGCAAGCTTCCCGTTGTTCTCCGACGACGGTCAATGGATTGCGTTTTTCGCCTATGGTCATTTGAGAAAGGCGGCGGCAAACGGCACCACCAATCCAGCAAACGTTGTCGATCTGACTTCCTTTTACGGAGGCGCGTGGTTGCCGGACGGCACGCTGCTGCTGGCCACACCCAACCCTCCCCTGGTGACAGTCCCGGCCCAGGGTGGAACTCCGAAGCCGCTACGCATGCCCTCCTCGAATTCCCTCGAACCCCTCTCCCCCATCATGCTGCCGGGCGGCGAGTGGATTCTGCTCACCGACAACAAGCTGGGCGCCTTCAGCATTGTCGCGCTCCGGGTGGCTACGGGAGAGAGCCGCGTGCTGATTCGCAATGCGCTGCATGCGACCTATACGCCTGGCTACCTCGTGTACTACAGCTCGGGTTCGCTGTGGGCGGCGCCGTTCGACGCCAAGTCAGCGCAGTTGACCGGACCTGCCGTCGTCATCGCCCAGAACGTGGCCGGGCTCAACTTTTTCGCTAATTACGCGGTTTCGGCGACGGGAACGTTGGTCTATGCTCCCGGCGCCGGGATAACTCCGGCGCGCAACCTGGTGTGGGTCGACCGCAAAGGCAGCGCGAGCAAAATTGACGCCCCTGCGGAAGACTATGTCGATCCGAGCATCTCGCCCGACGGCAAGCACTTCGTCGTCTGCGTGCGCACCGCCACCGAGCAGGCGCTGGCGGTGTACGACGTTGGCCGCGGTGTCATGATGCGCATGAGTGGCAACCACTTGCGGAACGCGGCCCCGATTTGGGGTCCGGACAGCAAGACCCTCTACTTCGACGCCGGCGGCCAGGGCTCTAAGCTGGGCATTTATCGCATGCCCGCCGATGGCGGTGCTGCGCCGGTGCTCGTCCGGGAGATGCCATCCAATGCGCACATCACGTCGGTGTTGGGCGACAAGGCCAGTCTCATGCTCAACGATCCCTCGACCAACGCCGATCTATGGACTTTGACCCTCGATGGCCGCGACCTGCAGCCGTTTCGCAAGACCCCCGCCACCGAGCGGCAAGGTTCCTTCTCACCCGACGGGAAGTACATCGCGTATTCCTCCGACGAGAGCGGACGCGCCGAAGTCTACGTTGAGTCGGCCAGCGGCTCGGGCGCGCGCTGGCAGATCTCCACCACCGGCGGCGAGCAGCCGCGCTGGTCGCGCAAAGGAAATGAAATCTTCTACCGCACCGGTAACAAGATGATGTCGGTCACCGTGCAGGCGTCGCCCTTCTCCGCCGCCAAGCCCGTCGAACTCTTCGACGCGAATTACGACCACGGCGGCGCTGTGCCGGGCTACGATGTCGCCCCTGACGGGCAGCATTTCCTCATGACTGCCCCCGAGCGTCCCAACCCCACCGAAATCCGCGTCGTCATTGGCTGGCCCGAGGAATTGAAGCAGCAATCGTCCGCCCCCACGCGCCAGTAGTTGCGTTTCCTGCGGGAAATTCACCTTGAGGTCTACGCGATCTGCACGTCCGCCGGGCAGATCAGCGCAGCAGCCGTGCGATGCCTTCCGCGATCTCGGTGGCGGGCCGGTCGCGGCGGATCACCGGTGCGGGCGATGGATTGGGGCTGGCGCTGCCGCTAGCCAGTAGGGCCACGCGCACGGGCGGCTGGGCCTGCGCCAGCTTCTGGCAGAATTCCACGACTGCCGGACTGGGCGGATCCTCCGCCGCCACCACCACCAAGTCGTAGAGGTGCCGCGGCCAGCGGGGCGGGGCTTCCACCAGGTGGCTGATGCGATGAACCAAGCAGCCCTGGGCGATCAACAGCCGCGCCCCCACTTCCCAGGCCTTCTGGTCGGGATCCACGACCAGCACCCGCTTCGCGAATCCCGTCGCTGGCGGCTCGCCCGACGGTCGCGGCTTGGACGACATCGCATCGAATTTTAGGCCGCTCCCCACAACCTGTCAGTGACCGGTGACCCCGCTGCCAGAGTCAACGATCACCCACCCCCAGTAATCCCGGTCACGGGACGAGCACTATTTTCCCATAAGCGCCCGGCGCCAGCACCACCTCGTGCGCGCGCGGTGCATCCGTCAGGGGCATCTCCTGCCCGACCACCGGCCGCAGAGTGCCGTTTTCCATGCCCGCGGTTAGCGCCGCGTGGATGCCGGCGAGCTCCCGCTCGGTCGCGGCAAACAGCATAAGGCCCTTCACCGTGGCCTCGCGCATCATGGCATCGCGCGGATTCACCTCCACCGGGCCGCGACTGCCCACGATGATCACCTTGCCACCGGCAGCGAGCAACTGCAGATCTTTGCCCAGATTCTTGTTGGCGAGCATCTCGACGATGACATCGGCGCCGCGGCCACCAGTCAGCGACATCAGCTTGCCGGAAAGATCGGGCGCATCGTGGTCGAGCACGTGGTGCGCGCCCTCCTTGCGGACCAGTTCTTTGCCCTTGTCGCTGCCGGCGGTGCCGATCACCGTCATGCCGGCGGCGCGCGCCAGTTGCACGGCCGCGGTCCCGACGCCGCCGCTGGCGCCGTGCACCAGCACCACGTCCGGCGGTTTGGCCTCGGCGAGCTGGAACAGCGCGCGGTAGGCGGTGGCGTAAGGAACCCACACGCCCGCGCCCTGCGCGAATGATATCTTCTGGGGCAGCGGCTGCACCTGCGATTCCTGGCACAAGGCCTGCTGAGCATAGGCGCCGCTGGCGGCGCCGGAGAGATACACGCGGTCGCCGGCTTTCACGCGCGTCACGCCCTCGCCCACCGCCTCGACCACGCCGGCGCCATCCGAACCGGGGGTGTAGGGCAGCGACGGCTTGCGGGCGTACGCTCCCGAGCGAACATAGGTATCCACCGGGTTCACGCCCGCGGCGTGCACGCGCACCACCACCTGCCCCGGGCCCGGCTTCAGCTCCGGAATATCCTCCAGCTTCATCACCTGCGGACCACCGAACTCGTGCACCCGAATCGCTTTCATCGTTCTTCTCCTCGGCCACGGCGGAGGGAACGTCCTCCACTCGCGCCACACAGTGTAATCCCGTCGCCCGGGTTTTGCGATTTGGATGGGACGGCCTAGAAGTTGGTGGCTTTGTTCCGATGCCGGCGGACGTACCAGCAAGGATTGTGTCCCAGATGGGGAAACAGGGAGCGGACGCAGACCTGGTTCTCAGAGTTCAGGAACATGAACTCGGTCTTGCCGTCCTTGAGCGGGACCGCGTAGTAGGGCTGCACTTCCACCGTTGCCAGGGGATTGCGGCTCCGGGGAATGGGGCACCGCACCACGGCGTAATCCCCTGCGTAGAGCAGCGCGCAGAATGCCAGCACGGCGATAAGCGCAGTTTTCACGCCCAGCAGGATTATACGCAGTTCAGCGATCCGCGCGGCCAGGGCAGCGGCGACCGGCTCTCCGCCTGGATCTTCGTTACTCCAGGACATGTACTGCGAGAGGACATGTCCTGCGCAAACCTGCCTGTCGTCTATTCGGAATCTAGTGCAAGGCAAGCAGGCGGCTTAGCTTAGGCCTAGCTCTGAGAACTCATAAATAAAGGAAAGAGCATGACACCCCCCAGACAGCGCGTTCCCCGGGAATTGCGCGCGAAGATTTGCATAGTAGCAATCGTCTCCCTGATAGCTCTGTCGCTGGCCGGCTGCACCTTGTTCGGCAACCAGGCCGCGACGCCGTCCGCTAGCGTTACCCTGTCGCCCGGTTCGGTCTCCGTACTAGCGGGCCACACCCAACAGTTCACCGCCACCGTTCGCGGCTGGGCCCAGACCGGCGTCACGTGGTCGGCAAGCGGCGGGAGCATCACCTCCGGCGGTATGTACACTGCTCCCATCAGCGCTGGCAGCTTCGTGGTGACGGCCACCAGCATGGCCCCTAACACGGTGTCGGCGTCGGCCGCAGTCACGGTCACCTCTGCGGCCTCCGTTTCGAGTTCGCAGGTCTCGGTTTCGATCTCGCCGGCGTCGGCCTCGCTCGTCACCAGCGGCACGCAGCAGTTCACCGCCACCGTAAGCGGCTCCAGCAATACCGCGGTCACCTGGTCGGCGACCGGGGGAAGCGTTTCGTCCAGCGGTCTCTACACGGCGCCGAGTACCGCCGGGACCTTCACGGTGTCGGCCACCAGCGTGGCTGACAACACCAAGTCGGCGTCCGCGACGGTCACCGTCAGCACAGCTCCGGTGGTTTCGGTCACCATCTCGTCGACCTCGGTGTCGATGCTGACCAGCGGCACGCAGCAGTTCACCGCCACCGTCACCGGCTCCAGCAATACCGCGGTCACCTGGTCGGCGACCGGCGGAAGCGTTTCGTCCAGCGGTCTCTACACGGCGCCGAGTACCGCCGGGACCTTCACGGTGAAGGCCACCAGCGTGGCTGACAACACCAAGTCGGCGTCCGCGACGGTCACCGTCAGCACAGCTCCGGTGGTCTCGGTCACCATCTCGCCGACCTCAACGTCGATGCTGACCAGCGGCACGCAGCAGTTCACCGCCACCGTCACCGGCTCCAGCAATACCGCGGTCACCTGGTCGGCGACCGGGGGAAGCGTTTCGTCCAGCGGTCTCTATACCGCACCCAGCACGGCCGGAACTTACACCGTGCAGGCCACCAGCGCGGCCGACACCACCAAGTCGGCGTCCGCGACGGTCACCGTCAGCACAGCTCCGGTGGTCTCGGTCACCATCTCGCCGTCCTCGACGTCGATCCTGACCAGCGGCACGCAGCAGTTCACCGCCACCGTAAGCGGCTCCAGCAATACCGCGGTCACCTGGTCGGCGACCGGCGGAAGCGTTTCCTCCAGCGGTCTCTACACCGCGCCGAATACCGCCGGAAGCTTCACGGTGAAGGCCACCAGCGTGGCCGACAACACCAAGTCGGCGTCGGCAACCATCGCCGTCAGCGCGCCGGTGCAGCACACGGTTACGCTGAACTGGACGGCGAGCGCCTCCACCGTCTCCGGCTACAACGTCTATCGCAGCACCGTCTCTGGCGGACCGTACACCCAGATCAACACCGTCTTGAACGCTTCCACTAACTATGTGGACAACACCGTCACCTCCGGCGCCACCTATTTCTACGTGGTGACCTCGGTGGACGCGAGCAATGTGGAGAGCGCCTTCTCCAACCAGGTTTCGGTGACCATACCCACGCCTTAGCGTGCGCGCCTGCCCGCTGTTCTGAATTCGGAACAAACCTCCGAATTGCGGCGGCGGCAGGCGCGGACCTGTTACAAGAGCCGGCATGCGACGCGTGCTGCTGCTCTCCGCTGCGGCGGTGATGGTCCTGATCCCCGCCGGCACCGGCGTCTACGCCGCCTTTTTTCCGCGCCAAAGCCGCATTCTTCCCGTCGGGTTCTGGGTGGTCTGGCTGCTGGTTTCCCTGTGGGCCACCTTCTATGCGTCGGTGGTGGTGGACCGGCTGACCCCGCCATCTTTAGGCAGCCATCGGTGCGCAAGCTACGCGCGATGGGGCATCGCGCTGGGGATAGTCAACATCGCCTGGAGCGTGGCCGAGATCCTGATACTGGGATGAGAAAAAGGGCACCTGCCCGGGTGGTCGGCTGCCCTTTAGTCTCGGCGCATCGCGAAGGGGTGGTTCTTCTCGCGGCTAACAGCTCCCACGTATCTCGCAGTTCTTTCCAACTCCGGCCCAGCTTGCTGCAGGCAGGACGGTCGTGATTGTGATGAGAGTCGTCAGGTTGTGGAAAATTACCATCGTCAAAACACTGGACAATGGAATCGGGAACGTAAGCCACGGCATCTCACTGAATGATCCCGATCGCGCGGGGTCGGATCGTGGCGCGGCTGGCTGCCGCGAATCCTACAACAGCCGCAATAGGTCAATGCAAATGCCGCATGCAATTCGGAGCAACGAAAGCACGGCAAAGCGCGGGGCGGGCGCCATGCTTGCGCTCAACAGCGGTTCCTCAAGCATCAAGTTCTCTTTGTTCGACGGGGAATTCCGCCGCTTGTTGAGCGGCAAGCTCGACCGCATCGGTCTGGCCGACAGCCACCTGCACGTCAGCGATGGCAACGGAGCCGATCTTGCCCGCGAGTGCGTGTCTTTGCCGCATCGGTCGGCTGCCGTGCAACTCTTGTCAAAATGGTTGGAAGAACACGGCGACCTGGCGCACGTCGCCGGCGTGGGCCACCGCATCGTGCACGGCGGGCCGCGTTTTGAGGCTCCCGAAAAGGTCACGGCCTCAGTGATCGGCGACCTGCGCAAGCTCACCCCGCTCGCTCCGAATCATCTGCCGATGGAAATCGATGCGGTGGAGGCGGTTCACCATCTGCATCCCAGCCTGCGCCAAGTGGTGTGCTTCGATACTGCCTTTCATCGCTCGCTGCCGGCGACGGCCCGGCTGTTCGCGCTGCCGCGCGCGCTTCTGGATCGCGGCATCGTGCGTTACGGCTTTCATGGGCTCTCGTACGAGTCGATCGTAAACAGCCTTTCCGAGCGGAAAGCTTTGCCGCCGCGGCTGGTGGTCGCGCATCTTGGCAATGGCGCCAGCCTCGCAGCGATCCGCGAGGGCCGCAGCGTCGATACCACGATGGGCATGACGCCGACCGGCGGCATTCCCATGGGCACGCGTTCCGGGGACCTCGATCCCGGCGTCCTGCTCTACCTCCTGCGCCAGGGTTACACGCAGGCGCAGGTCGAGGAAGCGGTGGAAAAAAAGGGAGGCGTGCTGGGTCTCTCGGGAACCACTTCAGACATGAAAGATCTGCTCGCACGCGCAGGTTCGGACTCTGCCGCGGCCGAGGCGGTGGATGTTTTTTGCTATGCCATCCGCAAGACGATCGCCGCCTATGCCGCCGTCCTGGGAGGACTCGACGCCATCGTTTTCACCGGAGGCATCGGCGAGAATGCTGCGCCAATCCGCGCGCAGGCCGTGGAGGGACTCGCCTTTCTCGGCATCGAGATCGATGCCGCCCGCAATGCTCAGAATGCTTCAGTCATCTCACCCGACGGAGCCCCGGTGCTGGTGCGCGTTATGGCGACCGACGAGGAACTCATGGTCGCGCGCCACACTCAGCGTGTGCTCGGTATTCAGCAGGAGGAATTCCATGGCCTACCCGCAAGAAAGACTCGACCAGCTTGACTCGTTTTTCCGCGCCGCCAACTATCTCGGCGCCGTACAACTGTATCTGCGCGATAACGCGCTCTTGCGTGAGCCGCTCCGGCCCGAGCACATCAAGCCGCGGCTGCTCGGCCACTGGGGGACGCAGCCCGGCCTTAACCTTATATATGCGCACCTCAACCGCCTGATTCAGGACACCGGCCAGAGTGTCTTGTACGTCGTGGGCCCTGGTCACGGCGCACCCGGGGTGCTGGCGTGCGTCTACCTTGAGGGAACTCTCTCCGCGTACTACCCCGACTTCACCCAGGATTACGCCGGGCTCAGCCGGTTCGTGCGCGATTTTTCCTGGCCCGGCGGCATGCCGAGCCACCTGACCGCGCTAACCCCTGGGGCGATGCATGAAGGCGGCGAGCTGGGCTATAGTCTGGTCCACGCCTTCGGCGCCGCGTTCGACAACCCCGATCTGTTCGTCGCCTGCGTGGTTGGCGACGGCGAAGCCGAAACCGGGCCGCTGGCGGGCTCCTGGCAGTCCAATAAGTTTCTTAACCCAGCCGCCGATGGCGCGGTGCTGCCGATCCTGCATCTGAACGGTTACAAGCTCTCTGGCCCGACCATCCTCGCGCGCATCGGCAAGGATGAATTGCGGGATTACTTCAAGGGATTGGGCTACGCCTCGCGCGAAGTCGCGGGAGACGACCCAGCAATTGTGCACAACGAAATGTGGGGGGCGCTCGACTGGGCGCATCGCAAGATCCGCAGAATCCAGCAGTCTGCCCGCAGCGGCCGCTTACAGGAATTGCCCGAGTGGCCGGTCATCATCCTGCGAACCCCCAAGGGCTGGACCGATCCGAAGATGCTCGATGGCAAGCCGCTCGAAGGGACCTTCCATTCCCACCAGATCCCCATCGAAGACCCCGCCACCAACCCTGAGCATTTGGAGTTGCTCGAGCAGTGGCTTCGCAGCTACAAGCCGGAAGAACTCTTCGACACGGAAGGCAAACCAGTTTCCCGGGTAACCGCCATCTTGCCTGAACCCGCCAAATGCATGGGGCGGAACCGCAGCGCGAACGGCGGCGAACTGCTCAAAGAGCTCCGTGTTCCCGCCTATTCGGAATACGCCGTTCAAGTATCGCGCCCCGGTGAAATTCGCACCGAGGGCACGAAGATCCTCGGCCGCTATCTACGAGACGTCTTCCGTGCCAGCGCGCCCGAACGCAACTTTCGTCTCTTCTGTCCGGACGAAACCAGTTCCAACCGCTTGCAAGCCGTCTTCGAAGAGACCTTGCGCGACTGGCAACTTCCCATGGTCGCGTCGGATGAATTCCTCTCCCGCGACGGCCGCGTGGTGGAAATCCTCAGCGAGCATTGCTGCCAGGGATGGCTGGAAGGCTACTTGCTCTCTGGCCGGCACGGCATCTTTGCCTGTTATGAGGCGTTCCTGACCATTATCGACTCGATGATGAGCCAGTATGCTAAGTGGCGGAAGATGTCGGGCGAGATCCCCTGGCGCAAGCCGGTTGCTTCCTTGAATTACGTCATCACCAGCCACGTTTGGGAGCAGGATCATAACGGCTACAGCCACCAGGGGCCGAGTTTCATCAACATGCTGCTGACCAAGAAGGCTTCGGAGACGCGCATCTACCTGCCTCCGGATGTGAACTGCCTGCTTTCGGTGGCGGACCACTGTTTGCGCAGCCGCGACTACATCAACCTGATCGTTACCTCGAAAAAGCCGATGCTGCAGTGGCTCGACATGCCAGCAGCACAGGCACACTGCGCCGCTAAAGCAAGCGAGTGGGCATGGGCCGGCAACGTGGACAAAAGCGAAGAGCCGGACGTTGTGCTGGCTGCGGCCGGCGATGTCCCTACGCGCGAAACCCTGGCCGCCGCATGGTGGCTGCGTCGGGAAGTTCCGGATCTGCGGGTTCGGGTGGTGAATGTAGTGGACCTTTTTGGTCTGCGGAGCCCGCAAGATCACCCCCACGGGATGGAGGAAGAACGCTTCAACTGGCTATTCGGTGAGAACTCTGAAGTGGTGTTCGCCTTCCATGGTTACCCCAACGTAATTCACGAGCTCATACACCACAGGCCGAATCCGCCGCGCTTCCACGTTCGCGGGTACATGGAGGAAGGCACCACCACCACTCCCTTTGACATGTGCGTTCTCAACCAACTCAGCCGCTACGATCTGGCGATCGAGGCTCTGCGGCGGACGCCGCGTCTGGGCGACAAGGGACAGCAGGCCATACAGACGTTCGAGAAAAAGCTGCAAGACCACCGTGAATACATCCGTCAGAACGACGAAGACATGCCCGAAGTTCAACAGTGGAACTGGACTGGACCGGTCGCGCAGGCGGCCTAAGGATTGCCGCTCAGCATGACAGTCTATGGGTTCTAGGCCGTCCCCCAGATTTCGCCCAGCACGCGTTGGAAATTCGTGCCCAGCACTTTTTCGATCACTGACCAGGGCTGGCCGCGCCGGGCCAGTTCCGTGGCGATGATCCGCATGTGATCCGGTCCATTCAGATCGGGCACAAAGGGATAACGATCCTCGCCCGGCGCACCGATACCGGCCTTTTTGCGGCGCGCAATGTCGGCGTCGAATTCGGCTTTTTGAGCGGGCGTGAGGACCACCTGCTGAATCGAGCCATCGGACCCGATCCCGACGTGATCCGCGCCGCACAGATTGAGGGCGTGCAGCAGATGGTCGAGCACATGCTGGCGCGTCGGCACCGTGGGCGAGGCAACCAGGTAGGGCATGAGATACACACCGAAGTAGCCGCCGCGATCCGCCAGAGATTTGAGAATTTCGTCCGGCTTGTTGCGGGGATGCGAATAGACGGCGGCGCATCCCGCATGGGAAATCAGCACCGGCTTCGAGGAGGCGGCGATGGCTTCAGCCGTAGTGCGATATCCGCTGTGGCTCAGGTCGAGAGCGACGCCGAGTTCGTTCATCTTCCTGACCGCCGCTATCCCCGCGTTGCTCAACCCGGCATTGCCCGGATCGAGACAACCGTCGCCAAAGACACTGCGGTTGTTGTATGTGATCTGCATGATGCGCACGCCCAGGTTCCGGAACATCTCGATGCGCTCGGGATCGTCCTCCAGAAACGTGGTGTACTGGAAGCCGGGAATTATGCCGACCCGGTTTTCCCTCTTGGCGCGGGCGATATCCGAGTGCTGGCGAACAATTCCCAGCGCGTCAGGATACTTCTCCACCAGGGCTTCCAGCCATGCCAGGTTCTTGACCGTGCCCTCGAAATCCCGGTCCGACAACGTGTAATTGACGGCTGTAATCCCCGATTGCCGAACCACGGCCACGGCCTCGGGGCTGGGAGATTTCTCTATATCGAGAAACGGACCACAGAGGGAATCCATGACGATGGCGCGTTTATAGAGTTCAGCGATATCGGCCGCAGCACTTGGGCGCGGACCCGCGAGCAGACGGGGAGCGAGCAGCGTTGCGGCAGAGAGCTTGAGAACAGAAACGGAGAATTCCCGGCGATTCAAGACCCAGCTCCCCACGGCAGCGCAATGTCTTCGGGCAGCATGTACGCGGTGGCTAGCCCGCCTCGGCCAGCTTGCGCCGGGCGATTTTCTCACGCAGTTCGCGCTTGAGGAACTTGCCGGTGGAAGTTCGCGGGATCGCATCGACGAAGATGTAGTCGTCCGGCAGCCACCATTTCGCGAACTTGGGCTCGATGAACCTGGCGATATCTTCGCCGCTGGCTGCCATGTTCGCCTTGAGGACCACGTAAGCGACCGGCCGCTCGCCCCACTTGGGATGCGGGGCCGCGACGACCGCAGCCTCCGCGACCGCGGGGTGTCCCATGATTGCGCCTTCCAGATCCACCGAGCTGATCCACTCGCCGCCCGACTTGATCAGGTCCTTGGTGCGGTCGCAGATCTTGATGTATCCCTCGGCGTCGATCGTGGCCACGTCTCCGGTACGAAGCCACCCATCCGGCGTGAACTTCCCGGGATCGCGCTCCTTATTGTGGTAACTGGCGGTAACGAACGGGCCGCGCACCTGGATCTCGCCCATGGTTTTGCCGTCGGCAGCCACTTCTCGGTCATCGTCGCCGATGACACGGAGGTCGACGAACGGTATGGCGCATCCGGTCCGCGCGCGAACCGCATAGCGCTCGTCTTCCGGCAAGTTGCGCAAATGCGCCTTCAGCCTCGATACCGTAGCAATGGGAGAAGTCTCGGTCATGCCCCAGGCGTGGATTACGGTTACGCCGTGCTTGTCGAAACCGCGGATCATGGCTTCCGGCGCGGCCGAGCCGCCCACACCAATACGCAGCCCTGGCGCCAGCTTGTACTCGCGCTCCTTGCGATCGAGCAGTTG
>DATNJE010000094.1:0-4551 GCA_035604095.1 Terriglobales bacterium | reverse complement strand
GTGCCAGGTCACCTGGCCGTCGAGATAGAACTCTGTCGTCCACCAGGCCTTCGCTCCGTACTCGAACTCGGTGGTGGTGCCGATAAAGCGGTTCCCCGCCGGCGGCTTGCCGGCGGCGTTGTACATCTCGATCTCCAGGTTTCCCGGTTCTTCCATCTCATGCGAATAAGTCACGAAATAAGGCCGCTCCTGCGCGCAACAACAGGCAGAGGCAGCAACCGTCACGAGCAGGAACCATAAATAACGGCGCATGAATTCGTCCGCGATGAGCCAGATGTTTTGATTTAGTTGCGACCAGGTCGCAACTGATGCTACACTCCACGAGGTTAGGCCCCGGGTCCCCGGCTGTCAATGAGCCGGGGAACATATTGTCGCAGGCTGGTTGCAACCAGTTGCGACCGATTCGCGAGTGTGAATCATGCCTTTTCCCCAGACCGAAATCCCCGGCCGCCTGCAGGCCGAGCTTTCCGCGCGCGGCATTCGCATGACCGAGCAGCGGCGCGCCATCCTGAGCGTGATCGAGACGGCGAAGAAACATCTGGACGCGGGGCAAATCCTGCGCAAGGCCCAGCGCCTGAATTCCGCCGTCGATCGCAGCACGGTGTACCGCACTCTGGATTTGCTGAAGCGGCACCGCATGGTGGACGAGCTCGACCTGATGCACATGGAGGGCGAGGCCCACTACTACGAGCGCAAGCTGGCGCGCGACCACATCCACATGGCCTGCCTGCGCTGCGGCAAGATCACCGAATTTGTGAGCGAGATCTTTGAGTCCCTGAAGCAGCAACTGGAGCGCGATTGCCGCTTCACCATCGTGGTAGCGCGGCTGGAGGTCGGCGGATACTGCTCGCAGTGCCGCCGCTGAAGCCTCGACCCGGCGCTAGTTCATGCGGGTGCTTGCCGAAGCCAGGCAGATGGTGGCCGTAAAGTTCACTTGGGCTCCGTCGTAATAACGCCGGATCGTCCCCAGGGCTTCGGCGTTTACCTTCTCCCGTTGCGCTTTGGGAATGGCCTCGAACAGCGGTTTGAACGGGACCGTCACTTCCTGAAAGTAATCCCAGACTTCCTAGGGAGTGCCGGGCCAGCTCCAGGGGACGACCCGGAGTTCCTCTTCGATGCTGCCGAAGCCCGCCTCCTCCAGAGCGGCCGACAGTATGCCAGCCTCACCGAACCTGAACATCTGCCTTCCGGAAGCGGGCAAGGCCGAGCCGGGCACCACCCGGAGGATGGCGCCGATTGTTGACTCGAAGTACGGCTGCTGCATCGGTCCCCAGGCCAGCAGGGTCACGCGCCCGTCCGGCTTCAGTACGCGGCGCAGCTCGCGCAGGGCACGCGCCAGGTCGGAAAAGAACATGATCCCCAGCCGGCAGGTCACGCGATCAAAGCTGCCCTCCGCGAAGGGCAGGCTGTGCACATCGGCTTGCTGGAAGCGGGCATTGCCCAGGCTACGGTCGCGGGCGCGCTGTTCGGCGATCTTCAGTGGCTCTGGCGAAATATCGGTGCCGACTACCAGACCGGTACCCTTCAAAAGGAGAGCCATGGAGATAGCGGGCTCGCCGGTGCCGCAGGCTACGTCCAGCACCTGCATGCCGGGCTCGACATTGGCCTCGGCGATGATGGCTTCGGTCATTTGCCGGCCCATGGCCGCCGACTGCCGCTTCCATCGTTGGGCAGCCTGGGCGCGGGCAAAAGCATTCCATTCCGAGGGCGCGGTTCCGGAGTCCATGCCATATTATCCGCCCGACTGACGGGACCAGCAAAGCTGCGGCTGGGGCGAGAGGTTACGCGAGACGGAAATCAGCGTTGCGGTTCCTTCGGTGGTTGCGGTGGTTGCGGTTGCTGCTGTTGTTGGTCCTGCAGCTTGCGCAATTCTTCCAGGAGTTCTTCCGGAGCTTTCACCGGCGGTGGCGATTGGGCTGCCGGCGTTGCCGGGGGCTGCGCCTCAGGAGCCGGCGGCGATGGCTCCGGCCCCGCTGCTCCTTCCGTTTCCTCCGGCGGCGGAGCCTGGTACTGCGCCGCAGCATGCCGGCCGGCCGGCTCCGGCAGTGATGACGAGGTGCTGGGGCTCAAGATAATGTTGCGGATGGCCTCGGGATCATTGCTGGCGCCCACCACGATGTAGTCGAGCCCAGCCAGCAGGTCGGCCACCACATCCAGGGGCCGAGCCGGTCCTAACCGAGCGGCCACGCGCTGGCCAGTCAAGCTTGCGGGCGCATCCAGCGTGGCGCCGGTTCGTGCGGCCACCGCTTGCAGGATGTCGGACAGCGTGGAATTGCTGGCCACAATGGTCAGCAGCCCGTTTCCGTAGGTCACTTGCGGCGGCGAAGGCGGCATCTGCTCGGGCACGAGCGCTGGCGCAACCGGCAGCGGGATGGAAAGAGCCGCTGGTGGTGGCTTGCTGATGGTACGGGCCTCTCTCATAATGCGGGCTGGGGCGGACCCGGCCCGCAAGACCTCGACCACCAGCTGGGGCGGATTAGCCAGGAAAGTAGCGGTGTAGGGCGCCGGCCGCGACAGGTCCAGCACCATGCGCGTGACTCCCGGCCGGTATTGCGCTACACGGATACGTTGCACGAGCGTGTCGCTGACCGGGGCGCGAGCCGCCAGCGCGGCCCCCGGATGAGTTCCCCGCAGGTCAAAGAAAATGCGGAAGGGATCGGTGGCTGTTCCCCCGACATATTGCACGGGGGCATCGAATCGGACCACCACACGGATGCGGTCTCCGGTGACGTTATGCTCGATCCGAGTGACCCGGATTCGGCCGGGAGACCTGCCGTGCGTGCGCGCGGCCGCGGGCAGGCACACCAACAAAAGCAGGACCACTCCCGCGGCCCATCCCGACGCCGAAGTTCTTTCCGGCTTCATCATTCGCAGAGTAGCAAAGATCATAACAAAAAGCAGGACCGGCTGGGCCGTTGCTTCGGGACAGCAACGGCGTAGGGCTCTTGCCGAAGACCACGTACGTCTTCCGGGCAGTGCTGCACATGCTCCTTTCGCGCGCTGTCGATTAATGGTAAGTTCGCCAGAGACCTAAGTTCCAACCGGTTTTTCCGCCTTATGCCCGAGCGATTTGTCTTCTCGAGCCTCCGCGAGTTGTTCGCCAAGGCTAACGAGGAGAAGTCCGGCGACCAGCTTGCCGGACTGGCCGCGGCCTCGGAGCGCGAAAGAGTCGCGGCCAAGCGCAAGCTTGCCGATCTGCCCCTGGCGGAGATCCTCCAGCAACCATTGATCGACCCTGCGGACGACGACGTGTCTCGCGTGATCCTCGAGAGCTTCGACGAATCGGCCTTTCATCCCATACGCAGCCTGACCGTCGGAGAGTTCCGCGAGCATATTCTGGATGATGCGACCGCAGAGGCGGCCCTGAAGCGGCTGCAGCGGGGCATCACTCCCGAAATAGCGGCGGCGGCCGCCAAGATCATGAGCAACAAGGACCTGATCCTGGCCGCAGCCAAAATCCGCAACCTGACGCGCTGCCGCAATACCATGGGCGAACGTGGAGTGCTGGGCATACGCATTCAGCCCAATCATCCGGCCGACGACGTTGGCGGCATCCTGCTCGCCACCTTCGAAGGACTTCTCTATGGCTGCGGAGATGCCGTCATCGGCGTAAATCCGGCTACCGATTCTGTGGAAACGGTGAGCTCAATCCTGCGCGCGCTGGATCGCCTGGTTTCCGCTTACAAGGTGCCGACCCAGACCTGCTGTCTCGCGCATATCACCACGCAGCTCGCGGCCATGACCCGTGGAGCGCCCGTCGACCTGCTTTTTCAGTCCATCGCTGGCACCGAAGCCGCGAATCGCAGTTTTGGCATCAGTTTGGCCATGCTGCGGGAAGGCCGGGAGCGAGTCCTCGAAGAACACCGCCAACGCGAGGTTCCCTGGAAGGGCCAGAACGTAATGTATTTCGAAACCGGCCAAGGCTCCGCGCTCTCGGCTGAGGCCCACCACGGCGTGGACCAACTGACCCTGGAAGCGCGGGCGTACGGTGTGGCGCGCGTCTTCGAGCCCTTCCTGGTCAACAGTGTGGTGGGCTTTATCGGTCCGGAGTACCTGTACGACGAACGGCAGATCATTCGTGCCGGCCTGGAAGACCACTTTATGGGCAAGCTGCTGGGCTTGCCCATGGGTTGCGATGTCTGCTACACCAACCATGCTGCTGCCGACCAGAATTCCGCCGACAACCTTCTTCTGCTGCTGGCCGCGGCTGGATGCAACTACTTCATGGGCGTACCGTGCTCGGATGACGTCATGCTGAACTATCAATCCACCAGCTATCATGACGCCCTGGCGGCCCGCAGACTCTTCGGACTGCGGCCGGCTCCTGAATTTCTGAGCTGGCTGCAGGAGGCGGGAATCTACCGCGACCAGGAACCAGCCTTGCTCGATGGCGCAGCCCGGCAGCGGCTCATGCGGGGATTGGAAACGTCGTTGGAGAAGATCATCTGAAATGGCCGATGAAGCCAGTGAATCCCTGAGCAGCGGCTGGCCCGAGATCGTGCGCCGGGTCCGCGCCCGCACTCCGGCTCGTCTCTTGGTTGGCCGTGCCGG
>DATNJE010000093.1:0-2155 GCA_035604095.1 Terriglobales bacterium | reverse complement strand
GCCGCCACCTTCTCCGTGGCCTGCTTGTCGTTCACGCGCGTCAGATAAGGGAAGACGGGCGTGACCTCGAAGAACATCTTCTCCCGCGCCGAGAGCAGCGCCACCGGCTTGGCTTTGGACATTTGCGCACGGTCGTTCCAGGGATCCACCTTGATGCGCGCTCCCATGGGCAGGGCAGCGATCTGGTCCACCTTGTTCATCTCCAGCGAGGGCGCCGATGCGATCAGGTCGGACATGCGCGGGTTGCTGCCCAGCGTCAGGCCGTTGCCCAGGTGCGCGCGGATCAGGTTAGGCAGCGCAGGGCCACGCTGCTGCAACGCCCGCATGAACAGTCCAGCATTAGCCAGTTGGTCCTTGTAGGGCGAATTCTTGAGCAACTCCAGCGCCTTGGCGTCCGCCGCCTGCTCCTGCGCCGGGGTATGGCTCAGGGTCAACTGGGTGAAGGTCTGCTGTTCGGAGAAAAGCATTCTGTCGCTGAAGCCGTACATTGGGTTCTCGCCATGCGCCAACAGGATGTGCGCCATCTCGTGCGCCAGCACCGCGGCCAGGGTGGCCTCGTCGGGCAGCACGTCGAGCAGGCCACGGCTCATCACGATGGTGTGCCCGACGCTGAACGATTCCAAAGGCGCGGTCAGCAGCACCCGGCAGCGGAACTCCGGTTGCAGATCGATCTTGTTGGTGATGGCGATGTTGTTCACCACCGTTTCCAGCACCTTGTCCACTTCGCCTTCATGCGCCAGCAGGCCGACGCGCTCCAGTTTGTCCAGCACGTTCTCCTCGGACTGCCGCGCCCACATGCGATTGGACTGCACCGGCGACAAATCCTGGTTATTGTCGCTCTGATCCTTCACCGTGGGCGCCGGATCCACCAGCACCTGCGTCAACTCGTCCTGGCGTCCGCGGCTGTGCACGTTGTAGGCCCAGAAACGGGTCTGCGCCTTGAACCACAGGCGCTTGTGCGGCATGGCATACTTCATGTCCTGCTCTTCCGAGTAGGTATAGGCCGGCAGCCACAGGTTGGGACCCATGTTCAGGCGCCAGCTATCGAAGTGGAAGTAGTAGCCGAACCGCGGCCGCGGCGCGAAGGTGCCGTTGAAGCGGACGATGTTGTAGTCCTGGTCTTCCACCCAAAGCCGTCCCAGGAAGCGCCCCTGGCCGGTGTTCCTGCGGGGCACCACGTCGAACACCAGGCAGCGCACCTCGCCCAGGAACTCGCGGCGCACGAACGTGAAGTCGTAATGCGCGGGATCCAGTTCACTCTCATCGGGAGAGACTACGGCGAAGCCGGCAGCGTTATATTTCATCGCCGCCAGCGGCCCGAAGAGACGGTGCAGCCAGCCGCTGTGGTCGGGGACGAAGCTGGCGGTGCTGGCGCCGCGGCTCAGGTCCAGCCGCCCCAGAAAATAGGTGTCGGCCGAGGGCACTTCGCCCAATTCGGCATCGGGCTTCATGTCCTGGATGTAGGTTTCCACCATGGGAGTGTAGTTGCGCATGTTCTGCGCGAACTGCGTCTCCCGCTGGTTGATGCGGCTGACCACCTGGTCGAAGGAAGTCGGCTGGCTGGCCCCGGCCCACGCCGGCGCTGCCACCACCAGCAACCACAAACTCGTGATACCCCACACTGTTCTGCGCATAACGTCCTCGGTTCTCGTTCTCGAGCGGTCTGAAGTTCCCGCTACGCCAACTGGAAAATGATGTGCAACGTGGCGTTTGAATCCACCGACTGTCCCTCGCGCTGCGCAGGCTTGAACTTGATCTGCTCGGCGGCGCGCACTGCCTGCTCATCCAACCCATGCCCCAATCCCTGCACCACGCGGATCACGCGCACTTCGCCGGTGGCCGTGAACTGCACCTCCAGGCGAACTTCGCCTTCGATCTTCAGCTTCCTGCCTTCCTCGGTATATTTCGGTTTCGGCTTAGACAAGATCTCGACCGGAGTGGTAGGTGGTTCCTTGGCCGCAACCTTCTTGGGTTGCGAGTCCGGGGCCGGGGTGGAAGCGGCGAAGCCGGCCGCCTTCACGCTTCCACTGTTTCCGCCTTTGGGACCGCCCACGGCCACTCCATTCCCGAATCCCGCGCTGGCCACCACGCCGGGAACCCCGTTGGCCCCGCCCGTGCCGTTGCCGCGTCCTGGACCAGAGGGCAACTCCCAGGC
>DATNJE010000092.1:0-6100 GCA_035604095.1 Terriglobales bacterium | reverse complement strand
CCCGAGCGAAAATGCGTATCAGAAGAGAGCAACTGAATCGAGCCTGGCTTCCGAGACAGAGTCAGCACCAACTTTCCTAGCCCCTGTCGCAATATAAGCAACAATTCCGATTCGATCAAGTTGCACACGATGTACGGCACGGAAGGAACATCTGGCGTGTTCGTGGAAAAGGGCAGGCCGTCTGGGCCTGCCCCGACGGCAAGTTGTTCTCAGGCAGCCTTGCCCGCTGCGATCCTGTGGGTGGTGGAGAGGTTTACCGTGAAGGTCTGAACCTTGGGGGCGGAGGCGACCTGGTTCTGGATCAGTTCATTGATGGTCGGGTACTGCTCGCGGTTGTAACGCTCCGCATCTTCCTGCGTCCTCCACACGCTGATGGCAAGGACGCGGTCCGCTTGCGAGTTGGACACCAGGACGAGCTCGTCCACGAATCCCGGCTGGTTGCGGAGGAGAGGCAGTGCCCTCTCGGCGATGGTGTTGCAGAGTTCCTTGGCCCTGCCAGGCTTGGCTTGCACTTCGACAACGCGGGTGAACATCCCGTCTCTCCTTTCGTCGGCTAGAGGAAGTGAAAGGGACGGCGCCGATAGCGGGGCGGCGCCAGATAGCGTGCAGCGAAGGTAGCGCTCCTGCCAGTGACGGTCAATACCCGAAAATCAGTGCAATGTGAAAAACACGACTTTTACTGCGGCGCTCACGGCAGGTCGGCGGCTTCGGTGCTGAGGTGCGGATTGCTCTCCTGCTCGGGAGGCAGAAGGCCGGCTGGGTAGCCGCCGCCGTTGTATTCGGCCATGCGGTTCTTCCACTTCAGAAATTCTGTGATGGTCTGCGGCTCGATCCGGACCTCCACCCGGCGCAAGCTCACCAGCAGCAGGTTCATTTCGTAGAGCAGTCCCGCCGGCGTCCGCTGATTATGGCGACTGGCCTTCACGGCGACGTGCAGCTTCCCGGCTTTCGATTCCAGAAGGCCCCAGGATCGCGGCAGATCCTCGGCCGAGAGCAGGCCCGCCGGGGTCAGGTACCAACGCTCGCATCCCAGGCCGAGTTCGGAGTTCTGACGGAACGGCTTGGCGCGATCGGCAAGGAAGTCGGAGCGCGACAGCTTGCACTCCACCACCACGGAACGGCACGCGCCTTTCCATCCGATGGCGTCCGGCACCTCGCCGCTGGCGCAGGCTTGTTCGGCAAGCACAATGCCGCAGCCGTATTGGCGCAGCCACTCCACCGCTTTCGAGACCAACTGGGCGTGGGTCATACGACCTTCCGTTGTAGCCTAACTCGGGAAAACACGGTAGTGACTGGCGGCATTCCGCCTGGGGTCTGTATCATTAACTTGAGGGGAAGCAATGCGGCGTGCGAGCCCATCCCAACAGCACCGCCGGGCGGCGGCCAGACCCTCCGCTAGGGCAAAGAGGACCGTGCTGACCATGCCTACGATCATCCTGACGGTCGGCCATTCCACGCGACCCATCGAGGAATTCGTTCACTTGCTGGATGCGCACGGGGTGCAGCGGCTGGTGGATGTCCGCACGGTGCCGCGTTCCCGTCACAACCCGCAATTCAACCAAGACGCGCTTCCCCACGAACTCGATCACGCGGGGATCGCCTACACCCACATGCCGAGCCTGGGAGGGCTTCGCCACCCGCGCAAGGATTCCCGCAACCTGGGATGGCGCAACGCCGGTTTCCGCGGCTTCGCCGACTATATGCAGACGCCCGAGTTCGAAAGCGCGTTGAAGGACCTGATCACGATGGCGGAGAAAGAGCGGGTGGCCATCATGTGCGCCGAGGCGGTACCTTGGCGTTGTCACCGTTCTCTGATCGCCGATGCGCTGCTGGCACGCGGCGTGCGAGTGGAGGATATCTTCAGTTTGACCAGCACCCAGCCGCACCGGCTGACGCCGTTTGCGCATGTGTTCGGGACCGAAGTCACGTATCCGGGCCTGCCGTTCGCCGAGCAGGAGAGCGAGAAGAAATCAAGCTGAAACGTCACCTCCGGCCGGCAGCTTCGACGCTCTGGGTGGGATCGGCGCCGGTCCAGGTAGCGTCTGCAGTGGGGCCGTAAGTCGCGGGCACAGGCCGCTCCATCATGCGCAGGTACGCGGTCAACTGGGTGCGGTGATGGCAGGTGTGCAACACCCGCCGCCAGAAGATCCATATGCGCTGGCGGGTAACGTCGAAGAAGGGCACCGGCTCGAGCCACCAAGCCTCGTTCTGCCCCGCAAAGAACGCCAGCCGCGGCACTGCCAGTTCGCACATTCGGTGGGTATAGTCCGCGGGCGTTTCAGACTTGGGGAGTGCTTCCGCCGGAAGCGGTTCGGGCACTCCCAGAAATTCCCCGAAGAAGCGGCGCTCGGAGAGCAACTGGTGCTTGAAGATCTCCAAGACCGGGCGCGATCGCGGATGGGGTTTGTAGCCCATGTCGGCCGCGGAGAAGCAGCGCCACACGGAAATGACCTTGTTGGTCTCGCTAGCATAGGTATCCAGCAAGTGCTGAAAGACAGGCGACGACGCGCGTGGAACCTGGGCATCAGGGATGGCGATGTACGGGTAGTTCATCGGCATGGGCGAGCCTCCGCGGACGGCGAAAAATTCTACACCTCATCCACATGACCCCGGCCCAGCCTACAATATTAAGGATGAACCTTGGTCTCATGTTCTGGGATGTGGACACCCAGGCGGACTTCATGCTGCCGGAAGGCAAGCTGTACGTTCCCGGGGCGGAGCAACTTATTCCAATACTGGCCAAGCTCACCAATTGGGCGGCGCAACACCGGGTGCTTGTAATCGCCTCGGCCGATGCGCACCAGCCCGGCGACAAGGAGTTCAGCCTGTATCCTCCGCACTGCCTGGCCGGCACGCCGGGACAGAAGAAGATCGCGGAGACCTCGCTCACACCGCAGTTCACGATCCCTAACCGCCACGGCGCGGAGCTCCCCGATGCTGAGCGTTACCGGCAAATCGTCGTCGAAAAACAGGAGTTAGATGTGTTCAGCAATCCGAATACGGACTCTTTGTTGGCCAAACTCGGCAAGCCGGAGATCGTGCTTTACGGCGTGGTCACGGAGATTTGCGTCTCGGCTGCCACGAGAGGCCTGCTCGACCGTGGCTACCGTGTGACCGTGGTGGAAGACGCGATCCGGCACCTGGACACAGGAAAAGGGCGCGCCTTCCTCGAAGAAGTCCGCCGGCGAGGCGGCCGGATCGTTACTGCCGGGCAGTTGCTGAGCGCCGCCGCTTGACCAGCGCTGATAATTCGGTTTGAATCTGTATCCTCACGCTGTCCGTCGCATCCTATAGGTCTGGTTTCCTTCGTTGGCGAACTCGTCTCCTAACCGCAGCCCCGGTGCTGCCAGGTGATCGCGCATGAGTTCCAAGTCTGAGTCTCTCTCTTCCACGATTTCCGAACCACCGTCGAGCGGGCGCCTGGAACTCAATCGCGCCGAGCGTTCGCTCAAAACCGCCGAGGAACTGGACCAGCTCTGTATCAACACCATCCGATTCCTGTCGGTGGACGCGGTCGAACAGGCGCATTCGGGGCATCCTGGATTGCCGCTGGGCGCGGCGGCCATGGCCTACGTGCTGTGGGACCGCTTTCTGCGCCACCATCCCCGCAATCCGCACTGGTTCAATCGCGACCGTTTCATTCTCTCCGGCGGGCACGGTTCCATGCTGCTCTACTCGCTGCTCCACCTCACCGGCTACGACCTGCCGCTCAGCGAGATCCAACGCTTCCGCCAGTGGGACAGCAAGACGCCGGGCCATCCGGAAGCCGGCCTGACACCCGGAGTCGAGGTGACGACCGGGCCGCTGGGCCAAGGGTTCGGTATGGGTGTGGGCATGGCAGTCGCCGAAGCGCATCTGGCGAGCTGCTTCAATCGTCCGGGCTTCCCCATCGTGGACCACTACACGTACGCCATCGCCACCGATGGCGATCTGATGGAGGGGGTCGCGTCGGAAGCAGCCTCGCTCGCGGGCACGCTCAAGCTGGGAAAGCTGATCTGCTTGTACGACAACAACCACGTCTCGCTCGAAGGCCCTACCGCACTGGCGTTCACGGAGGACGTCTGCCGCAGGTTCCGCAGCTATGGCTGGCAGGTATTGAATGTTCCCGATGGCAACAAGCTGGACGCGGTAGACGCCGCCATCCGATTGGCGCAGGCGGATAAGGACCGGCCGTCGCTCCTGGTAGTGCGCAACCACATCGGCTACGGCAGCCCCAAGCAGGACAGCTTTGAAGCCCACGGCGAGCCGCTCGGCCCCGAAGCCACCCGCGCCACCAAGCAGAAGCTGGGCTGGCCCACCGAGCCGGCGTTCCTCATTCCCGATGACGCCCGCGCGCATTTCCGCCAGGCCGTCGAGCGTGGAGCACAACTGGAATCGCAGTGGAAGGATTTTTTTGACAACTACCGCCAGCAGCATCCCGACGATGCCGCGCAACTGGACCGCATGATCCGTGGTGAGCTTCCGAAAAACTGGTCTGCGGATCTGCCCTGGTTCAAGGCGGATCCTGCCGGCCTCGCGACACGTGTCGCCTCGAGCAAGGTGATGAACGCCATCGCCAAGCGTCTGCCGGAACTCATCGGCGGTTCCGCCGACCTGAATCCGTCTACCAAGACCTACCTCGCAGGTTATGGCGATTTCGGGATCAGCAACGACGGTGGCCGCAATGTTCACTTTGGCGTGCGCGAGCACGCCATGGGCACCATCGTAAACGGCATGGCAATGCACGGAGGCCTGATCCCCTACGGCGCGACCTTCTTCGTCTTTACCGACTACATGCGGCCGTCGTTGCGCCTCGCGGCGCTGATGGAGAGCCATTCCATCTTCGTGTTCACGCACGATAGCATTGGGCTCGGCGAGGACGGGCCCACGCACGAGCCGGTCGAGCACCTGATGAGCCTGCGAGCCATGCCCCACATGACGGTGCTGCGCCCAGGCGATGCCAACGAGACCACGGTCGCCTGGCGCATCGCCATCGAGCGCCGCCGGCCGGTGTGCCTGGTGCTGACGCGGCAGAACCTGCCCATCATGGATTTAGATAAGTACCCGATACGCGAGGGTGTGGCGCGGGGCGCATATATCCTCGCAGGCGGACAGGAAAACGCCGACGTGATCCTCATCGCCAGCGGGTCGGAAGTGCAGCTCGTGCTGGCGGCGCGGGACAAGCTGGCCGAACGGAAGATAGCGGCGCGCGTGGTGTCGATGCCGAGCTGGGAGCTGTTCGAGGAACAATCGGCTGAGTATCGGGAACAGGTCCTTCTCAAGAATGTTCCCAGGCTTGCCGTTGAAGCCGGCGCGACGCTGGGCTGGTACAAATACGTCGGCGAAAAGGGTGCGGTGATCGGGATCGACCGCTTTGGCGCGTCGGCGCCGGGAAAAATCGTGATGGAAAAGCTCGGCCTCAACGTGGACAACGTGGTGCAACACGCGTTGCGCCTTGCCGGGAGGTAAACCGTGCGAGTCGCCATCGCCGCCGATCATGCTGGATTCCCGCTCAAACAGGAACTGGCGCCGTGGCTGCGCAGCTCGGGGCACGAGGTCATCGATCTGGGCACGAACAGCACCGAGCCGGTGGACTATCCCGACTACGCCGATGCGGTTGCGCAGGCGGTGCTGGCAGGCCAAGCCGCCCGCGGCGTCCTGATCTGTGGCAGTGGCGTAGGTGCATCGGTGGCGGCCAACAAGGTCCCGGGAATCCGCGCCGGGCTGTGCCACGATACCTACTCGGCGCACCAGGGCGTCGAGCATGACGACATGAACGTGCTGGTGCTGGGCGCGCGGGTGATCGGCGTGGAACTGGCGCGCGAACTGGTGCGCGCCTTCCTGGGCGCGGTGTTCACCCGGGAACCCCGGCACGTTCGCCGCCTGGGAAAGATACGAGCCATCGAGGAACGATACGCGGCCGCTCCCGCCAACAAAGGATAAGAAGAGGAGTCTGAAAGATGAGCACGCTTGCGGAACGTCCGAGCAATCCTACCCGGAATCATCTGCTGGAACTGCATGCCCATGGGCAATCCATCTGGCTGGACTACATCCGCCGCAACCTGATCACTTCGGGAGAGCTGAAGCGGCTGGTGGAAGAGGACGGGCTCAGCGGGCTTAC
>DATNJE010000091.1:0-5769 GCA_035604095.1 Terriglobales bacterium | reverse complement strand
GTCGTGGTCGGCCGCGTCGTGGTCGTGGTCGGCCGCGCAGTAGTCGTGGTCGGTCGCGTAGTGGTCGTGGTCGGTCGCGTAGTAGTCGTGGTCGGCCGCGTCGTGGTCGTGGTCGGCCGCGTCGTGGTCGTGGTCGGCCGGGAGCTTGGGGCGGGCCGCGATGGCGCGGTGGTTGTGTGTTGCCCCATCGTGGGCGACTTTTGCTGCGCCGGCGCAGGCTTGCTCGCCGGCGCAGGCTTGCTCGCCGGTGCAGGCTTGCTCGCCGGAGCGCTCTTGTTCTTTTCCTGCGCCCACAGGAGTGTGGGCACCAACAGCAGAACCATTACGAAAGCTTTTCCTGGAAACTTACCTGTCAGACGGGGGAACCTCATCACGACCTCCTAATCCATCTTTGGGACTTCACTAGCCAGAAACGTTGGCTGCACATAGATTCTATAAACCCGCCCTGGAGCCTTATTACTCGGGGATTCGGCCGTCTGCTTCGCGCTCACAAGTCGGCCCGGACCCTGCCACATTTCGAACACCTGCAGAATTGCTACTAGTTTTCTTGGTCTACTTTGGGTCTTCTGGGCCGACCGGGGCATTCCAGCAGGAGCTGCCAACGGCGGAGTGGCGAAAACCGGTGCGTGAGACTCTAAATCCGCCGGCCTGACAGCCGTCGACCTTGAAGCTTCAACAATATACACCCCGCAAGCAAGCGGGGACTAAACTTCCCACTTCCAACTTCCAATTTCCTTCATCACCCCCAGCTGTGACTGAACTCACTGAGGCACGCAGGCTTCCTGCCATACGATAAAGCGTTTTGGGGCTGCCCTGCCAGTCGAGGGCGGGAGCCTGTGAGGATGCCATGGCACTCATTGATTCCAAGACCGGGAAGGTGATCCGGGATTACTCCGTCGAAGAACTGCAACAGGCGGCCAACCTGATGCGCGGTTACGACCTGGTGGTGCTGGCCGCGGCCGCTTCCGGGCACGCTGGCGGGACGCTTTCCATCATGGACATCACCGCCGCGCTCTATCTCAAGGTCGCCAACCACGATCCCAAGCACGCGAATTGGGAAGATCGCGACCGCATCATCTGGTCGGCGGGACACAAGGCGCCGGCGCTCTACCTTGGCTTGGCCTTCGCCGGATATCACAAGCCGGAAGACGTGGTCACGCTACGCAAATTGGGCTCGCCCTATCAGGGACATCCGCACTGGCTGAAGGTGCCAGGGGTGGAAGTGTCGTCGGGCTCGCTCGGCCAGGGCCTGAGCGTGGCCGTCGGCACGGCGCTCGCGGGCAAGCTCGCCGGCAAGCCCCACAAGGTGTTCTGCATCATGGGTGATGGCGAGCAGCAAGAAGGCTCCATCTGGGAAGCCGCCATGGAGGCCGCCCACTACAAGCTCGATAACCTGATCGGCATCGTGGACAAGAACGGGCTGCAGATTGACGGCCGCGTTCAGGACGTCATGAACATCGAGCCGCTCGACAAGAAATACCGTGCCTTCGGGTGGGAAGTGTTGAGCTGCGATGGTCATGACATGCAGCAGGTGGTGGAAACGCTGGAGAAGGCGCGCACGACCGTGGGCAAGCCGACGGTCATTCTGGCCGACACCGTCAAGGGCAAGGGCGTCAGCTTCATGGAGAACGTTGCCGGCTGGCACGGCAAAGTGCCCAGCGTCGAAGAAATGATCAAGGGCCTCGGGGAGCTTGGTCTCGAAAAACAAATCCCCTACGCCCGCCTGCTGGAGAAAGCCAAACAGTTCCAAGTGGAAGTGGACCGCACGCTCGATGCCAAGTTGCCCAGGTTCAGCCGCAATTACTGGTGGAACAGCGGCTCCACAATGAAAGCCGCGATGAAGCCCACGCGCATGGGCTTCGGGCAGTCGCTGGCCGAGAACGGCGACGACAAGCGCGTGGTCTGCCTCGGCCTGGACATCTCAGGCTCCATCACCATCAGCGAGTTCCACGCCGGCAAGCCCGCGCGCAAAGACCGCTGGATCAGCATGGGGATCGCGGAGCAGTCAGCAACGGCAGCAGCCGCAGGGCTGGCGCGCGAAGGCAAGCTGCCGGTCTTCGGGACGTACGGAACGTTCGCGGCGTCGCGCAATCTCGACCAGTTGCGGGTCTCGGTCTGCTACGGCGACTTCAACGTGCTGGTGGCGGGCGCTCACGGCGGCGTTTCCGTGGGCCCGGACGGCGCCACCCACCAGGCGCTCGAAGATCTGTTCAATGTCCTCGGTCTGCCCAACATGCAAGTCGTGGTGCCCTGCGACTCGGTGGAGACGCGCAAGGCCACCACGTACCTGCTGCTGAAACAACCGGGGCCGAAGTTCCTCCGCTTCGCGCGCGAGGCCACGCCCATCGTCACCACCGAGGCGACCCCGTTCGTCTTCGGCAAAGCCAACGTCATCCGCCTGCGCCACGAGGCGGAGAACTTCATCGACGCCTTCAAGACGGTGCTGGCCGAGGAGTACTCGAACGAGCACGAGGACGTAAGCATCATCGCCTGCGGGCCGATGGTGCCGGAAGCCATGCGCGCCGCCTGGATCCTGAAGCAGGAGTTCGGATACGAAACGCGCGTGATCAATCTGCACACCCTGAAACCCATCGACGCGGCCGCCATTCTGCGCGCCGGCAAAGAGACCGGCGCCATCGTTACCGCGGAGGAGCACCAGATTGGCGCCCTGGCCTGGCGCGTAAGCGGCATCTTAACCGAGAGCCCCGAGCTCTACGGCGTCCCGGTAATCACCGGCGCCATCGGGGTGAAGGACCGCTTCGGCGAATCCGGATACCCGTGGGAGCTGATCAAGGAGTTCGAGGTCAGCGCCGAGCACATCGCGCAGAAAGCCGCCGAGCTGATGGCGGTCAAGCAGGGCGCTGTGGCAGGAGTGGCGACGGCCATCGGGTAAGTGGCGAATCGGGTGATCGGGTCATCGGGTGATTTGGGCTCGTTGGTCGCGGTTGGAAGCCGGGCCCTTTCAAAACCTCGCAACTCGGACAAACTTTCCACTTTCCACTTACCACCTTTTCTGCCGTAACCTTCTCCCCCTCTCGACCGTTTACCCTAGTGAGATGGCGTTCCCGCAGAGAGCGCTTAGGACAGAAGCCGACGAACGGCTTCTGGTGGAGGCGGCGCAGGCCGATCCGGCGTGCTTCGCCGAACTCTACGAGAGCCACTTCGCGCGCGTGTACGCGTTCATCGCCCGCCGTGTCCGCAACCGCCAGGAAGCCGAAGACCTCACCTCGGAGGTCTTCCGCCAGGCGCTCCAGAACCTGAGGCGCTTCGAGTGGCGGGGCGTGCCCTTCTCGGCATGGCTGCTGCGCATCGCCGCCAACGCCATGGCGGATCGCTGGCAACGCGTGGCCCGCGAGCAGGGCGAGCCGCCTCCGGAGCCACCGGACGAAGCCGCAGCGGAAGACATCGAGCGCCGCGCACTGCTCTATCAACTGGTGGACACATTGCCAGCGGACCAGCGGCGTGTGGTGGTGGCGCGCTTCGTCGAAGAGAAAAGCATACGCGACCTCGCGCAGGAACTGGGCCGCACTGAGGGCGCGGTGAAGCAACTCCAGTTCCGCGCGCTCCAGACGCTGCGGACGCGCACCCACCCCCCGTCCAAGCCGGGCGCGCCGGGAGGAGGGAGGGCCCATGCCTAAGCAATCGCTCGCCGAGCAACTCGACCAGGCCGTGCAAGCATTGCTCGACCGCCCGGGCTCCGCGCCTCCGCTCGCCGCCGTAGAGCTTGAAGATCTGGCGCGCATCGCCGCAGACCTGCGCGAGCTGCCCCGCCAAGAGTTCAAGAAATACTTGAAGGCTGACTTGCAAAGGAGAGCCAAGATGTCGACTACGACTGTGAATCCCATCCGCGCAGGCTTCCACACCCTGAACCTTTACCTGGTGGTCAAAGACGCCGCCGCGGAAGTGCTGGAATTTGCCCGGCAGGCCTTCGGTGCGCAGGAGACGCTGCGCGTGAAGACGCCGGGGGGTGGCATTATGCATGCCGAGTTCCGGGTCGGCGACTCGATGATCGAGATCGCCGACAGCAATGAGCAATACCCGCCGATTCCTGCCACCATCCACCTCAAGGTGGACGATGTGGACGCCGTTTACCAGCGCGCGCTCCAGGCCGGCGGCGTTTCCCTCCGCCCGCCCACCGATCAGGAGTATGGTGAGCGGGATTGCAGCGTCAAGGACCCCGGCGGCAGCTTCTGGTATATCGGTTCGCCCAGGGGCGAGACCCACTTTCTCCCCGACCAGCGCAGCGTCACGCCCTACATGCACGTTGAGGGCGCGCCCCGGTGCATCGAGTTCCTCAAGCAGGCTTTCGGAGCGGAGGAGGTCATGCGCCACCAGACACCCGACGGCATCGTGCACCACGCCAAGATGAGGATCGGCGATTCGGTGCTGGAGATGGGCGAAGCGCATGGGCCGTTCCCTGCCATGTCGCTCAATCTGCACCTCTACGTTCCAGACGCGGACGCCGTGTACCGGCAGGCGCTGGCGGCGGGCGCCACCTCGGTCCGCGAACCCGTGGACGAGCCTTACGGCGACCGCGCCGGCGGCGTGCGCGATCCCTTCGGCAACTGGTGGTGGATGGCCACGCACATTAAGGATGTGCATTTCCGATGGCCACGGCGGCGGGACGGTACCATTTAAAGCAAACCTCTGCGCCATCTCCCCTCCCGCACGCATCCAAGTTCTGTGCTCGAACGTCAACCCCGGCTGCGGTCAACAACGTCGAGATACCTGCTCGTCGGCGTCATCCTGCTGCTCCCCGCCGCCACCGTCGCGCAAGGAACTGGATTCACCCAACCGCTCCCGCAAGTGCAGGCGGGCACCAGCGCGCCACCCTTGTCTTCCGCGAGCGGCCAGCAGAATCCGTTTCTGGGAGGCGTGCCCTCGGGACCGACGACGCCAGGCGTACTGAAGCTCTCGATGCTCGAGGCCATCCAGCGCGGTCTGCGCTACAACCTCGGACTGCTGCTCTCCTCCGACCAGACGGAAGCCGCGCGCGGCGCTCGCTGGAAAGCGCTCAGCGAGATGCTGCCCAACCTCAACACCCGCATCTCGGAAACGGCGGAGCAAGTAAGTCTCGCGGCGTTTGGATTGAAGCCGGGTACGATTCCTGGTTTGCCGTCGGTCATCGGGCCGTTCAGCCTGTTCGATGCGCGCGCCTTCCTCACGGCGCCGGTGCTCGATTTTCACGCTCTGGAGCGCATCCGCCAGGAATCGCACAATCTGGAGGCTGCGACCTGGAATTATCGCAACTCGCGGGAACTCGTTGTGCTCGTGGTGGGCGGCAGCTACCTCCAGGTGCTGGCGGCCGCGGCCCGTCACGATGCCGCCCAGGCGCAGTTCTCGACCGCCAAGAGCCTTTACGAGCAGGCGCTCGATCTCAAGCGCGCCGGCATGAGTCCCGGCATCGACGTGCTGCGCGCGCAGGTGGAGATGCAGGCGCAGCAGCAGCGGCTGCTCGCCGTCAGCAACGACTTCGAAAAGCAGAAGCTGCAGCTCACGCGCGTCATCGGGCTGCCCGTCGCGCAGGAGTTCGATCTCACCGACACCGTGCCCTTCCAGCCCGCGCCCGAGATCCCGTTCGACCAGGCCATGGAGACGGCGTACAAGAACCGCTCCGACTACCAGGCGGCGCTCAGTCTTGAGCACGCCGCCGAGTCGGGGAAGCGGGCGGCCGAAGCCGAACGTCTGCCGAGCCTGGGGATCAATGGCGATTACGGCGACGTCGGCATCACCCCCGGCAGTTCGCATGGGACGTTCACGGCCACCGCC
>DATNJE010000090.1:0-6439 GCA_035604095.1 Terriglobales bacterium | reverse complement strand
TCGCCGATGTCGCCGGCGATCCGTTCGACCAGCGCGCCGTCCACGGGCATGCTGGAGAGCACGGTCAGGGTCGCGCCATTGGCAGACACGGTGTTGACCGCTCGCAGATAAAGCCGGGCATCATCGCGGACAATCCCCTGGAAATCATCCTTGAGCCAGGCGGGAAGCTCGCCGACATTTCGGCCGCCAGGCGCATAGAGTTCGATGCGCTGCCCACGATACCAGGCCACCACTTCCGCAGTCTTCATGTGTTCGTCGGGGCGGAATTCCTGCGAGGCCAGCAGGTCCTTGCTGGTGGGCGCGCCGCGGACCCGCGCCACCGTCGCCAGTTCCGTCGCCATGGCGGAGTTGGCTGCCTCAAGCGTTCGCAGCTCGGAATTCAGGTCGGAAGTGGCAAGGAAGGTCGCGAACTGGCCGGCAAACAGGTAGCCGGCAATCAGAGCCATCATCAGCACCAGCACCAGCGGGATCACGCCGATGAAGGTGTAGGTGACGATCAGGCGGTTGCGCAGCCGCCACATGAATCGCCGCCGGAACCAACGCAGGCCGAGGATAAGTCCCAGCACGATCAGCGCGCTGGTGAGCAGCACGACCCAGACGTCCAGTGTTCCCGCGCCGCTTTGGCCGGAGCGCAGCCGGCTCAGTCCGTAGATGAACAGGTCCACCAGCAGCAGGTAGAGCGTGAAGCGGCCTAACCCGCTCGTTGGTGCGAGGCGCGCCAGCTTGCGACGCCGCAGATGGTAGGAGGGATCTTTCATCAGGAGCTTTGCTCAGCCGAGCTTCGCAAGATTATAGACGTATGGTGCGATCGCCGGGCGGCACGGCCGCCAGGTATGGCTCGGTCCTCATGACATAAGATACGTGTCCACCCTCCGCAAGGTTCGCAGTACAATCCTGTGTTTTAGCAGGATCGAGACACTGGATTTTATGGTGTTCAGATTGGACGTGACGGTAGTGCGCCGATGACCGCCCGCGCCCGCAAGTACCGCATCCTGGTGGTCGATGACGAACCCTCTGTGCTTCTTACCTACCAAATGATCCTGGAGCAAAAGGGTTACGAAGTCGTCCCCGCCCCGTCGTCCGAGGAAGCGCGCCGCGCCCTGGAGAGCGAGAAACTCGACCTGCTGCTGTGCGACCTGTCGCTCGGGCGGAAGGCCTCCGGTTTCGAGGTCATCGAGCATGCGCATCGCTGCCAGCCGGGATTGCCGTCGCTGCTGCTCACCGGTTACGCCGGCAAGGACATCAGCGACCGCGCCCAGCGCCTGGGAATTTCGGTCCTGCTCAAGCCGGTCGATATCCAGGAGTTCCTCGGCGTTATCCGTGCCCATTTGAACGCTCACGAGCAGAAAGCTAGCGGCCAGTAGATCGCTGCCGGAATCCGCCTGGCCACCGCCCGCCGCCGGCTCAGAACGGGTAACTGGTTTAGAATCGCTTCGTGTCCCCGCTGAAATGGTTGGTGCTCCTGATTCTGTGCGCGGCGTCCGTGCCGGCGCAACAGCAGCCCAAGCAGGGCGATATGCCCAAGCAGGGCGATTTGAAGGTGCGCGTCAATTACATGAACGTCTGCTCTCCCAGCGACGCCGAAAAAAAGGAAATCGTCTCCGCGCTGGAGCGCATTCCTGCCGTTCCCCGCTTCGGACCGGAGTTCGAGATCGCGCGCGGCCGCTCCACTGCTCCCGATGCGCCCATTGCTTCCTGGGTACGCGTGCGCCGCGAATTCCCGCCGGACGTGCCGCTGATCAACGCCCAGTACTCCGTCAGCCTGGATGCCCAGGACATCATCGAGACGGTGGTCTTCCGCTGGCGCGAGCCCAAGGATGTGATGCAGGTTTCCATCGAGGACAGCGTTTCCAACGTGGCCAGTCCTGCCACGGTGGTTTCCACCGACACGCCGGCCAGCCGCATCCGCATCGAACGCTTTGGCAAGCCTTCCGTGGGCCTATCGCGATGCCCTCAGGCCGATCAGACTGCGTACGAGAGCGTTTTCGCGGCCGCCAGCCGCGTGATGAGCCGTTACCGCGCAGCACTGGGCGTCCGCGAGAGTGTGCCCCCAGAGCTGGCGCGACTGGGCCAGGGTAGTTCCCAGCCAGCCAAGAGCCAAAAGCCAAAGGCCAAGAGCCAGTAGCGAGGAGCTACCAGCCCCCGCTTTGAATCAAACCCGCAAATCATTAATCTAAGTACCCATGGACATCCTCAATACTGTGATCATCGGGTCCGGTTGCGCCGGACTGACGGCGGCGATCTACGCCGCACGCGCCAACCTCAAGCCGCTGCTGCTCCAGGGCCACGAGCCCGGCGGACAGCTCTCGCTCACCACCTTGGTGGAGAATTTTCCCGGCTTTCCCGAAGGCATCCAGGGGCCGGAGCTGATCGAGAACATGAAGGCGCAGGCGGCGCGTTTCGGGGCTGAGTACGAGACGGCGCACGTTCACCGCGCCGATCTCAGCCAGCGTCCCTTCGCCTTGCACCTGATGGGCGGGAAGCCGCCTATCCATACCCGAACGCTCATCGTGGCCAGCGGCGCCACCGCGCGCTGGCTTGGCCTACCCAATGAGCAGGCGCTTATCGGACACGGCGTGTCCTCCTGCGCCACTTGCGACGGGTTCTTTTTCTCCGGCAAGGAAATCGCGGTAGTCGGCGGCGGCGATTCCGCCATGGAAGAAGCGCTGTTCCTCACGCGCTTTGCCGCCAAGGTCACCGTCATCCATCGGCGCGACCAGTTCCGTGCTTCCAAGATCATGCTCGACCGCGCCCACAGCCATCCCAAAATCCACTTCCTCACCAACACCGTGGTGGACGACGTGTTTGACACCGCGAAGAACGAGGTCACCGGCCTCAAGCTCCGCAACCTCCACAACGGACACACCCGTACCTTCCCCGCCAGCGCATTGTTCCTCGGCATCGGCCACGTGCCCAATACCGCGATGTTGGACGGCCAGCTCCAGACCGATGCCGACGGCTACCTGATGACGCGCGATTACGTGTTTACCGGCATTCCCGGGGTTTTTGCCTGCGGCGACGTCGCCGATCGGCGTTACCGCCAGGCCATCACCGCCGCCGGCACCGGCTGCATGGCCGCCATCGAGGTGGAGAAGTTTCTGGAAGAGCAGGGAAGATGAGGAGATCGGGTGATCTGCCCCGATCGCAATGTGCGATCTTGAGTTCTTAGCTTGTCCGAAATCGCCCGATGACCCGATCACCCGATCATCCGATGCCTAGCGTCCCGGAAACTCGACCGTGCCCTCCGCCTCCATGGGTACGCCGTTGCACGTGGCGGGCTCGTAACGCCATTGCCGCAGAGCATTGAAGGCTTTGGAGTCGGCGGCGCGGCCCGCGCTGTTGACCACGGCCAGCTTGTGCAACCGACCGTCAACCCCGATCACGAAGCGGATCTTCAGGTTTCCCCGTCCTGCCTTAGGAAGCGTCGGCAAAGGCGTCGCCAGAGGCTTGGGAGGAAGGACGGCAGGGCAGCGGCCGTTTACAATGAAGGGAGGCGTCCAGTCCGCGTCGGAAACCGCTCGCGCCTTGGCATGAGGACTTGGCCGCTGCGGCGGGATGGAAGCTGAACACACACCCGCCAACAGCAGAATCGCGACGACACTACAGCGGACTCGGGAGCGCATGGTGGGAGGCGCCCGATACAGCCGGGCGTCTCATATTGGGCAATCCGCCTACCAGGAACACCGCGCGTAAGTGCTGGAAATGCAGTGCTTAGCTCATTCTGAGACGGCGCGACAGTGCAAGCATTTGCACATTCAATCCAACGTGAGTGTCCGGATGGGGTCTGCGGCTTCGCGCGCGCGATGTGGTACAAAATCCCTTATGGACGGCCCCACAGGGATCCAGCGCCCGGGCAGGCTACAGGGATGCTGAGAGCGTTTTTTGTCTGGCTTTCCGAGAGCCGCACCCTGCGTGCGGTGGCCGAGCGGTCCTCCATTGGACAACGCACCTCCAGCCGCTTCGTCGCCGGGACCACCGTGGAAGACGCGATGGCGGCCACCCGCAGCATGAACGATCTCGGCCTGACGGTCTCCATCGACAACCTGGGGGAGAACGTCACCAATCCCGACGAGGCGCGGCAGAGCGCGGCGCTTTATCACAAGTTGCTGGACGAGATCACCGCCCGCGGCCTGAAGGCGAACGTCAGCCTCAAGCTCACGCACATGGGACTGGACGTCGACGAGAAGCTGGCGCGCGAGAACGTTTGCTCCATGGTCGCGCACGCCGCCCGCTGTCACAACTTCGTCCGCGTGGACATGGAGGGCTCGCCCTACACCCAGCGCACCCTCGACTTCGTGCGCGAGCTGCACCGCGTGCCCGGGCACGAGGACACCGTCGGCGCAGTGATCCAGTCCTACATGCGCCGCAGCCAGCGCGACGTCGAAGAGCTGTTGGCCGAGCGCATCCGCATACGCCTGTGCAAGGGAGCGTACAAAGAGCCGCCCGCGCTGGCTTTCCAGAAGAAGTCGGAAGTGGATTCGAACTACGTCGAACTGATGAAGGTGCTGCTGAAGAGCGGCGTGTACCACGGCATCGCCACCCACGACGAGAAAATCATCGAGGCGACGAAGGCCTTCGCGCGCGCCGAGAAGGTCCCGCCCAACTCGTTCGAATTCCAGATGCTTCATGGCATCCGCCGCGACCTGCAGCAGAAGCTGGTGCGGGACGGCTGGCGCATGCGCGTCTATATCCCCTTTGGGACGGAGTGGTATCCCTACCTGATGCGGCGGCTGGGCGAGCGCCCCGCGAATGTATTTTTCATCGCTAAGAACCTGTTTCGGCGATAGTAGCGCCGGCGTCCGTTTTCAGCGATCCGCAGCCACTATTGCCTGCTCTGTTAACATAGCCGCATGTCGCGCAGCGATTCAGCCACGCTGGCGGAGGTTCTTGCCACCCTGGTCGGACAGGAGGTTGAGGACGAGCGCATTGATCTCGTGCGTGCCGCCCTGACCATCGCCCAGACCGAGTATCCCGACGTTGCCATCGACGTGTACCACGGACGGATCGAGGAGTTGGCGCGCCGCGTCAAGCGGCTGGTGCCCGACCTGGGCGATCCCTCCGAATCCATCGCTGCACTGAACCGCGTGCTGTTCGAGGAAGAAGGCTTTCGCGGCAACGGGGAAGACTATTACGATCCGCGCAACTCGTTTCTGAACGACGTGCTCGACCGCAAGCTCGGCATCCCTATCACCCTGGCGGTGGTTTACATGGAAGTCGCCCGCCGCGTGGGTTTCCCGCTGGTGGGGGTGGGCATGCCCGGACATTTCCTGCTCAAGCACTACGACGTGGAAGGTCGCGAGATCCTCATCGACCCCTTCAACCGCGGCAGCATCCTCACTGCCAAGGATTGCCAGCGCGCCCTGGACGAGATCTACGGCGGCGAGATGCCGCTGCAGCCCGAGTTCCTGATGGCCGTCAGCCGGCGCCAGGTGCTGGTGCGCATGCTCAACAACCTGAAATCCATCTACCTCTCGGTGCGCAACTTCCGCAAAGCGCTGCCCATCGTGGATCTTATCCTGGCCATCTATCCGCGCTCGCCCGAAGACGTGAAACAGCGCGCCCTGCTGCGCTGGAGCCTGGGTCAGACCCGGGGAGCGCTGGCCGACCTGGATGACTATCTGAAGATGTCGCCCGATGCCTCGGACGCGGATGAGATTCGCCAGACGGCGGCGTCGTTCCGGCGCATGATGGCGACCATGAATTAATCGCCGAAATCGCCGTCATCGCCGGAATCGAACGCAGTTGGTCTTTGTTACGGGCTACCGGCTACTGGCGACTAGCGCTGGGCGGGTTCGAACTGCGCTAGTCCGCGAACCAGATCCTGCTCCTGTGGGGAGAAGCGCTGCTGGAAGTGAGGAGAATTCAGCACGCGCTCGCGCTCGGCGGGATCCATCCCACTCAACCGCCGTGCGGCCTGGCGCACGGCGATGCGGCGGTCCTGAGGCAGGGTTTGCATTTGGCCGTAAAGGTTGCGCAACTGCTGCCGCTGGCCCTGAGGCAGGTGCTCGAAAGTCTCCATACGATCGAGGATCCGCTGCCGCTGCTCCGGAGGCAGGCTGTTGAAGTTGCGCAGCCGATTCAGGAGCTGCTGCTGCTTCTCGGGCGGAAGCTGCTTGAACGCGGGGTCGTTCTGCAGGGCTTTCTCCTGCTCCGCGGGAGGCAAGTTCTGGTTCTTACGCAACCATTCACCGCGATGCGGGCCGGGGCCCTTCAGCCTTTGACCATTCTGGCCTCCCCGTTCCTGAGGCTGCGCCAGTGCCTGTGGCGCGCACCCGACCACTAGCGTCAGGGCGGCAAGGGCCAGCATCGCAATGGATTTGATCTTCAGCACGTTGCTACGGATTGGCCGTCTCCGCCTCCGTTCCCAGATCGTCCAGCATGTCGAAGTTGGCGTACATATCACCATCGTGCTCGAGTTCCTGCAAGTCGCTGACGGCCG
>DATNJE010000089.1:0-6124 GCA_035604095.1 Terriglobales bacterium | reverse complement strand
GCCCGCGAGCGCGAGACCGGCGGCACCGGACTGGGCCTGGCTATCAGCGAACGCGCCGTCCGCCTGCACGGCGGTACTATCCAGGCCTCGAACGCTCCCGGCGGCGGGTTGTTAGTGGAGATGCGGCTGCCGGCAACGGCGTCGACGTCGAAGTGATGGCAAAGATTCCCGCTGCGGCGCGTGCTCCCATTCCTGCACCGGGCCCACGCAAGCTGATGGTTCCCGGCAGCTTGCGGCTGTGCCTTGGACAATCGATTCCCCGGCCCTGTACCTCTGTAATGTAGTCTGCCAGCTACTCTAGCGAATTTCCTGCGCTTTTGGGAGCTGCCTTGGGCACAATGAGGGCGCGCCTCCGAGCCTATGCACCTGCTTCTGCTTTCGCACGATCTGGAAACCGTCACCGCCTTCCGTCGCACCAGCGGGGAGATGGGCATCCACCTGTATCTGTGCGAAGAAGCGCGAGAGGCCCGCAGCGCTTTGCGGGAGCACCGTTACGATGCGGTGGTGATCGACTGCGACGACACCCACGCCGGCCGCACCGTGCTGCAAAGCGTTCGCGAGGGGCGCGCCAACCGCGCCGCGGTGGTGCTCGCCATCTTGAATGGGGACACGCAGGGCGCCGATGCCGTGGATATGGGCGCCAACCTGGTGCTCAACAAGCCCGTCAACTGTGATCGCGCCCGCCAGGAGCTGCGCCGGGTCCAGGCCCTGGTCGGCAATGACGAGCGCCGCCACCCACGCTATCCCGCCTCAGGCGAGGTCTACGTAAGCTTTGGCCGCACCATCGACCGCCGCGCCGACCTCGTCAATCTCGCCATGGCTGGCATTGGGCTGCGCTTCCGCGACCCGATCAAGGAAGACGAAATCCTTCGCCTGCGCTTTCAGTTGCCCGGGACCACAACGGTGATCCACGCGCAGGGCGAGATCGTATGGGCCGATCCCCAGGGCGGGGTGGGCATCCGCTTCGTCAGCCTTTCCGGCAATTCGCGGGTTGAACTGGAAAAATGGGTTCACGCGCGCGACGGCTCCGCCATCAACTGAGGGACTTCACTGGGCCGGCCTCGCCCGGCATCCCTTTGCGCGGGACCAGCAGCACGGTGCAGGGACTGTAGCGCATGACACGCTCCGTGGTCCTGCCCAAGGTGGTGAATTCCAGGAAGCGGCGGTGCTCGGCGCCCAGCACCACCAGTTCGGCTGCACCAGCCCGGGAGCGCTCAACGATCCGCTCCGCGGCATCACCCTCCAGCACGGTTTCGGAAATCTCGCACATCCGCCGCAGGCCCTCGGGAATCCAGGCATGAAGTTTCCCTTCGGCCAGGTCGCGAGCAACATCGACTTCTTCCACCGCCAGCACTAGCTCCAGATTGGCTCCCAGCACCGCCGCCAGGATGCCGGCGATCTGCGCGCATTCACTGGAAGCGTCGCTGAGGTTCACCGGGCATAGAATCCGCTGGAGCCCGCCACCGGCCGGCTCCGCTCCCTTGACAATCAGCATGGGACACCGCGCCACGCGGGTCACGTTCTCGGCCACGGAGCCCAGCAGGACGCGTGCCATGCCGTCGTGTCCGTGGCTGCCCATCACGATCAGGTCAGGTGCGTGCAGCTCTAGCCTGCTCATCACCACCTGCACCGGGTGCCCTTCCGCCACGACGATGTGGTAGGGCAGGCGCGTTCCCAGCACCTCCTGCGCCAGGCTGCCCACCGCTCCGTGCAGCTCGGTTCGGGTCAATTCCAGTTGGGTTTGCTCCTGGCCTTCGATCAAGAACTGCGGCGGCTCGGCCGCGTGCAAGATCTCCACACGGGAGGCGAACGCCTGCGCCACCAATCGCGCCCAGCAAAGCACCAGCCTGGAGGCTGGGCTCAGGTCCACCAGGCAAACGATAGACTGCGGTTTGAATCCAGGCATGGCTGTGTGCTTCCCAGCTTCATGGTACGACTGGACGCCCGTGGTTTGCAGTGACCGGGCAATGCTCCGTCCACTGACCTATAATCTGGCGCCATGGAATTCCGCAAGATCTTCCTCAAGCAGAAGGAAGCCATCCACAAGCGGATGGTTGAGATCCTCGGCATGGTTCGCCCCGAGCACATGGACTGGCGTCCGGAAAAGGACGCGCTCTCGGTCGGCGAGATGCTTCAGCACTTATGGGTTTCCGAAGAGGGAGTCCGCCGGGTCGCGCTCGAGGGCGACTTCGCCTACTACGTGACCCGCATCCCCGAGGGCCTGCGCTCGACCCTTGGGCCGCGCCGCACGCTGGCAGAGGACCTGGCCAATATTGCCCGCGTGCACGGCGAAACCCTGGCCGCGGTGGGAGCCTGTCCCGCCGAAGTTTTCGAAGAAGAACGCGTGCGCCCGGACCTGGGAATCCGGCGCAAGGTCTGGGTCATCCTGCTGGGCATCAACGAGCACGAAGTGCATCACCGCGCGCAACTCTCTACCTACCTGCGGATTCTGGGGACGCCGGTGCCCGACGCGGCCAAGTCGTATCGGCCGCAGGCCGAGAAGCGCTGAAAGCCCGTGGCGAACTCTTCTTTAGGGGGGCGGCTTTCGTGTATTGAAGCGGGTGAGGCTACCCACCCATGAAGAAATGGTGGTTTGGCGAGAAGAAGCACATTGATGAGCGGAAGCGAGAAACCCGGGAGAAAGGAGCAGGGCTTTGTGGAAGGCGCTCAAACCTGACGTCACGAAGGAGGAGATGATAGAGCTAATCAGGCAGTTTCGCGACGAGCGTTCGCGGAAGCAGCACGGCGGCGCTTAGCGGATTGCTTCATGATTTTCTCTGACTTCTTCTCGAATTGCCCCAGCTCCGCCTTGCTCATTTTTTCGATACTCTGATCGACTAGGTGCTCCAGCTTTTCCATAAGTCGGGAGCGGGCTGGTCTTGTCGCAGTCGTACATTCGCGGCCTCTTTTCACCGAATTGATCCACAATTCTACTCGCTCTCGTCAACCCAGGTGCGTGACCCTCGTAACCGGCGTATCGCTTCAATAACTTAGACGCATTTCGCTGGATGGCCGTTGCTGCAGAGCTGCTCCGCCACCCGCGAATCAGAACCTTGCGCATCGCCCGCCGTGGGGCTATGATGCGCGCCGCAGTTCTGGTGCAGCCCAATCTTCCACGCAGGGAACCACCTCCGGCGGCTGCGCACATCCCTCTTCAGGAGGAAGGGTATGAGGAACTCTTCAGCATCATTCGTGGGTAGGCAGGCTGTGGCCGCCGCGGTTCTGCTGGTGGCGGTTCTGGGCCTGGCGCTGGCGGGTTGCAGCAAGAAGAGCGCGGAAAGCGAAGGCATCAAGATCGGCGTGGTGCTGCCCACCACCGGACGCGAAGGCAAGCCCGGCCAATACCAGAAGGAAGGCATCGAACTCGCCATCAAGCAGCTCAACGACGCCGGCGGCCTGCAGGTCGGCGCCCGCAAGCTTCCCCTCAAAGAAGTCTTCTACGATGACGGCTCCGACTCCGCCAAGTCGGCGCAACTGACGGAGCGCGCCATGAGCTCTGACGGCGTCACCGCGGTGATCGGGGGCTACTCGACCGCCTTGGGCGAGGCCGAATCCGTCATGCCCGACCGCTATCAGACGCCCTGGATCACTCCCGGCGCCGCCGCGTCCAGCATCTTCGCCCACGGCTACCAGTACGCCTTTGGCACCCTGACGCCCGTCAACCAGTTGGGCTACACCACGGCCGAATTCCTCGGCGCGCTGGTGGATCAGGGCAAGCTGAAGAAGGGACTGAAGGTCGCCATGGCGCTCGAGAACACGGACCACGGCGTGGACTACGGCAGGGGCATCGAAGACTGGCTTAAGCAGCATCCCGGCTACTTCAACGTGGTGTTCAGCGAGAAGTTCGATCTCGGCGGTACCGACTTCTCCGGCCTGTTGCAGAAGGTGAAACAGGCCAAGGCCGACATCTTCCTCGCCGACGCGCACCTGCAGGATTACATCACCATGCACCGGCAGTACATCCAGAGCGGAATGCATCACCAGATGATCAGCTACGGGGCACGTGGTCCGGAAGCCGATGCCCGCAAGGCCCTGGGCGACGGCGTGGACTACATCTTTGCCGGCATTTGGTGGTCGGACAAGCTGCCCTACCCCCAGGTGAAGAAGTTTGCCGACGACTACCAGGGTTTCGCCGGCCACAAGGTCGATTCCTGGTACGCGGCCACGGCGTATGAAGCCATGCGCGCGCTGGCAGCCTCCATTCAGGCGGCCGGCAGCCTGGACAAGACCGCCATCCGCGACCAACTGCGCAAGCTCGAGATGAAGGACTCGCTGGTGCCCGGCCAGGTGCTCAAGTTCGGGCCCAACGGGCAGGTGGGCTACGCCTTCGTGATCGTGCAGAACAAGCCCGAAGCCAAGGTGGACATCGTCTATCCGAAGGACGCCGCGACGGGTGAAGTCATTGCGCCGATCCCCGCGGGGAAGAAATAAGCCAAGGCAGGAAGCAGGAGGCAGGAAGCGGGAGGCAGGACGAAATAAGCAGGAGACATGCTTTTGCTGCGTCCTGCCTCCTGCCGCCTGCTACCTAATTCTTAATGACCTTCGTCGATTTCCTCAACCTGCTCATCGCCGCTCTGCTGCTGGCCGGCATCTACGCCGTGATGTCGGTGGGCATGACCGTCATCTACGGGGTGATGAAGATCGTCAACCTGGCCCACGCCGGCTTCATGATGATGGGCGCCTATTTCGCTTACGAGCTCTACGAGCGCCTGCATCTCGACCCCATCCTGGCCGCGTTGCTGGCCTTCCCCTTTTTCTTTCTGGTTGGGATCGCAGTGCACTGGCTGCTGGTGCGCTGGCTGCCGCACTCCGACCGGCCCACCCTGCAATCGCTCCTGCTCATGTTCGGAATCTGGCTGGTGCTGCAGAACATCGGCTATCTGGTCTGGGGAAACACCGACCGCTCCATCCTCACGCCGCGCACGTTGGCCATCATCCACCTGGGGCCGATCACCATCTCGACGCTGCGGCTGGTGGTATTCGTGGCGGCGGTGGGCTGCATGGCAGTGCTGGAGATCGCCCTCAGCCGCACCTGGTTCGGCCGCTCGGTGCGCGCGCTCATCCAGAACCGTTACGCGGGAAGGATCGTCGGCGTGGACGACGAGAAAACTGCCCGCCTCACCTTCGGCATGGGCATCGCCTTCGCCGGCGTCGCCGGGGCCCTGCTGGCCACGCTTTTTTCTTTCGACCCTGACTTCGGGCGTCCCTTTTTGCTGCGCGCGTTTGTGATTATCGTGCTGGGGGGCCTGGAATCGGTCTCCGGCGTGGCGCTGGGGGCCGTGATCCTCGCCGTGGTCGAGACCTTCAGCATTCTTTTCGTTCCCGCCCAGTACCAGCCGGCGATCTCATTCGGCATGCTGGTGGTGGTGCTGGTGGTGCTGCCCGGCGGCGTCGCCAGCCTGTGGGCGAGAAGGCGCCGGCTGGCATGAGCACCGCCGCCTTCGCTCCATCCCCTCTGGAGAAACGCATCCGGCTCCTGTTGCCCTGGCTGTTGCTGGGCGTGCTTGCGTTCCTTCCAACCGCCGGACTCACGCCCAACATCATCCGTCTTCTGTTCATCACCTTCGTTTGGGTAACCACCAGCCTGGGCTGGAACCTGCTGGGCGGCCTCGCCGGGCAGGTCTCGTTCGGCTTTGCCGTCTTCTACGGACTCGGCGCCTACAGTGCTGCGCTGTTGATCGACCGCGGCGTGAATCCCTATCTCTCCTTCCTGGCTGCGGGCCTGATCCCGGCGCTGGCCTCGGTCTTCATCGGATTGCCGACCTTCCGCCTGCGTGGACCTTATTTCGCCATCGCAACTATCGGCGTCAGCGAGGCCACCCGCGTCATCATGAACAACCTGGCCATCACCGGCGGGGCCAGCGGCTTCCGCATCATGGAGCACCGGCCGTTCCACCAGGTCGACCATTACTACACGGCGCTGGTCATGGCGGCCTTGGCCGTGGCCGCGTCGTTTCTCATCATGCATAGCAAGTTCGGGATGGGCTTGCGAGCCATCAAGCAGGACGAGGACGCCGCCGCCGACCTCGGCGTCAACCCTTATGGCTACAAGCTGGCAATCCACGCCGTGGCCGCCGCCTTTACCGGCATTGCCGGGGGCGTGTTCGCGCGTTATGCCGCTTTC